>NZ_JAAHHU010001200.1:0-1569 GCF_010672095.1 Moorena sp. SIO3I6
AAGAAATTGAAAATTCCAATCGGGAATATTCTGAGGCTAAGTCAGGGACATTTTTTTTCCTGTTGAATACTGATCAGATGAATCAGCCCAAGATTATCGATTCCTTTGCCATCTCTGGTGATTTAATTTCTTCCCGTCGAATCGGCGATATCGATTTTGGCTTTAGTCGTAACATCAGACTGAACTCTCCCACAAAACGCTTTGATATTAATGGCAACAATGGGATAGATTTCGTCAAGGGTTCAGTTACAGGCACTTATCAGCGCACCTTTAGTGGCAATACTAATCTAACCTTAGTGGAAATTAATCAAAGTGCTGTTAAATTATTAGGAGATACTTTAATTGACAACTTAGGTAATGATGTTCGCTACGGCACGATCTGGAATGATGAACTCCGTGGCACTAACAGCAATGACAAAATTTATGGCAGCCTAGGTAATGATTCCCTCTATGGATTTGATGGGAATGACATTTTAGAAGCTGGTCAAGGTGATGATAAGCTATATGGGAACTCTGGTAGCGACAAACTCCATGGCAGCTTTGGTAATGACACTCTTAAGGGTGGCTCGGGCAAGGACATGATGTATGGTGGCTCTGGTCAAGACATGATGTATGGGGGCACTGGTAATGACACAATGTATGGAGGCATTGATGATGATACCATCCAGGGTGGCTCGGGTAACGATTTCATAGCTGGGGATGCTGATCACCAAAACAACAATGTTAGTGTTTACCGTGGGCATCAATATCTCCTAACTTCTGTTGCTGGCACCTGGGACGAAGCTCAAGCTGAGGCAAAGCGTTTAGGTGGTAACCTGGTAACGATTAATGATGCTGCTGAGCAAACATGGCTGTTTAACAAATTTGGTTCTAAGGAACTGTTTTGGATTGGCTTAACTGACAGCTCAAGAGAAGGTAATTGGAAGTGGGTCAGTGGTGAGTCAGCAACTTATCGCAATTGGTCTCCAGGAGAACCCAACAACTCCACAATCTATGGAAGTCAACCAGAAGGTGAAGACTATGCCGTCATGGGTTGGGGCGATCGCGCCTGGAATGATTTAAGCGATCGCGATCCTTGGCATAATAATCTGCGAGGCGTGATTGAGATCAATCAGCCCAGTACTAAAGATACCATAATTGGTGGAGATGACATTATTACTGGTGGTCGCGGTAGTGATACCTTAGTAGGTGGCAGTGGCGCAGATAAATTTGTGTTCAAACGGAATGAGAGTTTGTTAACCGGTGAGTTTGATGTCATCAAAGACTTTGAAGTGGGTGTCGATAAATTTGAATTCCAAGGCTGGGGTAATATTAATGCCTCCAGGTGGTTCAATAATGAAATATCCCAACGTGGGATTATTGATACTCAAGATGGTGCTCTTTTCCGTTCTGATTATGGTGGAACTGTTCTGTTTAAAGATGTGAGTGTAGTAGATCTCAGCTACTCTGACTTTAGATTTAGCTAACCCCCAATTCTAGAAGAAGCTGAGTGCTGAGTGGGGAGCGTCCTCAGTGCTCAGTGCGTCAGTGCTGACAAATAAATCAAAAGAAGCGATTGCCTCTTTTCTC
>NZ_JAAHHU010001201.1:0-1569 GCF_010672095.1 Moorena sp. SIO3I6
ATACAGAATCCGAGCGCCGCTTTCAACAAAACTTAGCTCGCATTAGTCGCGATCGCACTACCTTCATCATCGCCCACCGCCTCTCTACAGTGCGCAATGCTGACTGCATCCTTGTCCTAGACCGAGGCATTCTGGTCGAGAAAGGCAACCATGAGGAACTCATGGATCGTCAAGGTCTTTACTATCATCTAGCACAGCAGCAGCTAGATCTTTAATAGATCATTAACTAGTGCTCATTAGTCATTAGTTATTAGTTATTAGTTATTTAGTCATTAGTCATTTGTAAATTCCAATAGACCCTGGTTAGTCACAAAGGACTAATGACTAAGAAAATTTGAAGCTACCTATCACTATATCAAACTATGTAAAAATTTGCCAATTTGGCAACACAGTGATGTGAAAAGGACTAATGACTAATGACTAATGATTAATGAAATTTGAAGCTAGCTATCACTATGTCAAGCTTTGTAAAAAGCTGCCAAAAATCTGCCAATTTAGCAACATACTCAGATGAAATTGATCTTTTATCAGAAAAGTGGAAAAGCCCTGTGTGAATAGAAGGGGAGAAAAACGTGTTCAGATATGGCTCCACACCCATTTCGTAACCACTGTTTAGAATCCCCTGAGAATCCTCCATGACGGACACTCACAGGATTGTTTAATTCCAATTCCTTTGTTTAATTCACTCCCATGCACCCAACCATTGGTGAGACGGAGGTAACTTGGAGAGCCTAACCCTAGGGTCAGTCCTGCTCAAGTCCACATCTGACAGCGTGCTCAGCCAAGCGGTTTGACCGACCGACGGCTACTTAAAGGGGAAGGGTTTAAGTTCTGATCTCGGGGTGCATTGAAGCTATCTGAAAAAGGGGCAAGTAGAGTCAGGTAATGCCAAAGATTTCGGTCTGCGCAACAATGCCAAACTCCCCCCGGGAAGCTAAGGGCAGCAAGAGAATTGGTCGCTTTCTTTCCCAAAACATTGGTCATTTCCCTAAAATGTTAATTTAGCGTGATCTACCACCATGACACAAGCAAAACCAATAAACTCCCCACCTGAGGCGGCTACGAGTCGTCAAGGTAACGTCGTTTTAATGCCATCAGGTCGCCTGAGACCTGATTATGACCAAGAGGCAGCCTCACCCAGCACAGAGGTAGGAACCAATACTGCCAATGCTCCTATTACGTCCAAATGGTCAACCTCCATACAAACTACCCTTGACCAGCCTCCGGCGAACCTTCCCCGGCTGTTGATGTTGGGTGGATTAAGCTTCTGTACGATATTTGTGGCTTGGGCAACGTTTGGGCAGATTGATGAAGTCGGTAAAGCTCATGGAAGCTTAGTGCCAAAAGGGGACGTTTATAAAGTTGACCCGATTGAGCCAGGCAAGATTGCTAGTATTAAGGTCAAAGAAGGGCAAGCGGTTAAAGCTGGGGAAGTCTTGGTGGAACTGGATACAGAGCTTGCCACTCCTGAAGTAGAGTGTTTAGAGAACGTTGTGAATACAGACCGCATGAGTTTAGATGGAATGCAAGTACTGCTTGAAAGAACCCGTCGGGAAGCAGAAACTCGTG
>NZ_JAAHHU010001202.1:0-1568 GCF_010672095.1 Moorena sp. SIO3I6
GCGGGGGCGCGGGGCTTTCAGGGGTAGGTTTTTTACTTTGGAGATAGGTAATGGGGAATCGGGAATGGGGAATGGGGAATCGGGAATCGGGAATCGGGAATCGGGAATCGGGAATCGGGAATCGGGAATCGGGAATCGGGAATCGGGAATCGGGAATCGGGACCCACCCCTAACCCCGACCAGTGCGTACGCTACTAGTGTAGGGTGGGCAAATTATCCTAGTAATACCAATTGATCACCAATCATGTCCATTTGCCCACCCTACTACTGTTCCCAAAGATAGGCTTTGGGTGGGCAATATATCAAATTAATACAATTTCATCACCAATCATGTCCATTTGCCCACCCTACTACTGTTCCCAAAGTGCGTACGCTACTAGTTTAGGGTGGGCAAATTATCCTAGTAATACCAATTGATCACCAATCATATCTATTTGCCCACCCTACAACCAGCAGTAGTGCGTACGCATTCCGTAGGCTCGGGTGGGCAAATTCTGATCCCTTGGCAATTTCATGATCAATCATGTCCATTTGCCCACCCTACTACTGATATAATTCCTCTTACGGCGGATTACATAACTATCAGGTACACATTGTTTCTCCTCTTCCCTCTTCCCTCTTCCCTGCTCCCTGCTCCGAAGTCCCTGCTCCGAAGTCCCTGCTCCCTAAAAACCCAAAACTTTGTACCTAACTGAAGTGCAAACCGCTGTATGTTGATTGATCAAATAGCATCAGTGCGATCGCATTCGGTTCGGTAGGGTGGGCAAATTCTGTACGGAAGGCAATTTGATAAAGAATCATGTCCATTTGCCCACCCTACAAGATCTGTTCCCAGATCCGCTGTTCCCTTTGGTATAGCTGATACCTGATAGCTGAATACTTACATTATCGCTGTCGGGTCATTCCAATTATTGCGTCTACTGTAAAGTCTGAGATATTGTCAAGGGTGGGGAGTATGTCAGTTCCGGCAAACACCAGTGGTAGTTCCTGGTTTTCCCAAACCCAGATTTGCTGTCGCTGAATATCGATTAGCCAAGCCAGCTGAGTCCCGTTGCTCAAGAGGTGCGACCCGTGGCGAATTTAATAATTAGATGCGGAAAGCGCACCTAAAGTGCAAAATTTTGTTCTGTAGGTCTAATGTGCTTTGGTCAGGGGAACGAATTTCAATTAACCAGAAGGCGTGAACCTGACCGGGGGCCATCTTGATCCCTGAGGCGATCGCTTTTAACAACGACAATATCTGGTACAGGGGATAAGGGAGGAATGATGCACCGGAGTTCTTGAATCGCAACGCAAGCATGGGTTTGATTGTTGATGGCGTTTACGAGGTTGCGTTGGAGGCGGGAATGAAACAATGTTGGCATAGGCTTTTGCTTCGGGTGTCCATGGATGAATTCCCAAGCAGGAGAAGCTTCTATATTGGGTTGTTGGAGAAAAGCGTCTAAGGAGTTAGTAATGCTGGGTGATTGCATGAATTTTGTTAGCAGAAGAATGCTTAGCAATATTCCAGGTAGATTTTGTAGGGTGCGTTAGGCGGTTTGGTTGATAAAAATAGATGATATTGCCAT
>NZ_JAAHHU010001203.1:0-1568 GCF_010672095.1 Moorena sp. SIO3I6
CGCCTCAATAAGATGTTACAAAAAGCTCAACAAGACCTGACTGACCCATTTATCCAAGCTCAATCTGGCAAAATTGTCAGAATAAAATATCAGTTGATCGCTCTGATTAAAAACACCAAACTAGATCATGTGATTGTTTGGATAACACTGACCATCAAAGGCTTAATTACAAACAAGACCGATGCCGGTAACGTTACTAAAATTTTGATAGTATTATTTTTGTTGTGCCAGTTAATCGCAAAAGACCGAACCACAGGAGATTCATTAGTGTTTGAGATGGCTAAAGCCACTCTGCCTTTGCCCGCAAACTTGTCTGAGCTGACTGGGGAATCGCTCACCATAGAGACTGTGGCACAACCGGAAACAGAACTGACGTTGTATGACCAGGTCAGATACTATTTTAAAGAAGACCCGGAAAACCTGTTGCAGAAACATATCAAAAACCATCCTGAAGCTACCTTACAAGTGATAGGATTAGCCTACCTCGACGGAAAAAAATGGCAAGAGATATCGGATTCTTTAGGAATTAAAATTTCATCCCTCAATAACTTCTTTCAACGTAATCTTAGGAAATTAGCCCCTGAAATCAAGAGATATATAGAGGAAGAGCTTGACTAAAAATGCTATAAACAAATATGTAAGTCATCAGCCATCAGCCATCAGCCTTGGGAGCATCCCATTTTTGCACATAACACTTTAAATTATGCTTTTAATCCCTAGTATTTTCGTTAGTTTGAGCAATGGATTTGCCAAATTGGGATGCTCCCTCAGCCTTTTGCCAACGGCTGAATGATTACAGAAATATAGGCTTGCGTAAATCGCTGCTTAATCTGCTCAAGACATCAACCTACATCAACACGCAAAAGGCATGCATGCCAGAAGTTTTTAAGAGGTTGTCTGAGAAGTATTATTTGCTACATCCAAGCCCCCGTTGGTCCCCCAATTTTGGGGGACTTTTAGAAGCAAATTGACTCTTGTTCCCCCCAACGTTGGGGGGCTAGGGGGGCAAAATTCAGTATCAAAAAACTTTTCAGATATCCTCTAAAAGGGAACAGGTTTCAGATTACATTACAAGTCTGTGACCAGCCTTGCCTTCCTGAGTAGGAATCTTAGGACAGTCTCTTCTCTAGAAATAATATCGGCTCTGCCCTCCATTCCCAATTGAAGGGAACACTGGTTTTTGCCTTTACCGAGGACATGGCTTTCTGGAGAGATCGTCACCTCGTAGAAAGCACTAGCACCACGCCCCTTCTGGCTTAAAGCACTTGCCCTAGCACCATTACTTTGGGGTTTAATAGTATCTTCGGAAATTTGGCTGACTAAACCCTTGAGGGTACCATAATCTGGATAAGGACAGGCAGATACCCGCATGTGAACCTTTTGACCTTCTGCCAACTTGCCAATATCGCTTGGTGACACCACTGCCTTTATTTTCAAGGGTGCATCACCGGGAACAATTTGGGCAATTTCCTCTCCAGAGCGCACAGTTTGACCAGGGTTGCGCAAATTTAGCTTAGAAACAATCCCGTCTGCTGTGGCAGTAATGGACGAGAACACGGAAAAAGTTA
>NZ_JAAHHU010001204.1:0-1568 GCF_010672095.1 Moorena sp. SIO3I6
TATGAGCTTCCATCTTCTTCATTAGCTTGTTTTTGATCATATCGGCGAAGGTATCAGAAACAAACAATTTACTCAGATTCGGATTTGTTGTAGTCATATTTAGAGTTTTAGTTATGTTTTCAATACTTATAATTTATGAAGCTGAAAATCTGGAACTATTGATTACGGAACTCAAGGCAAGTATACCAGAGCTTGATGTCCATATCTGGCCAGAAGTTGAGAACCCAGAGAAAATAGAAGCCATATTAACATGGAAGCCTCCTCTAGGAATAATGGAAAAATTTCCCAAGCTTAAGGGAATTATTTCCTTCGGGGCTGGAGTCGAAGAGATTTTACGAGACCCCAATCTTCCCCACAATGTGCCAATTGTTCGTATTGTTGAAGCTTGTGTGACATCAAGAATGAGTGAATACATCTTGTTAGCTGTTCTTCGTTTTCACAGACAAGCATTTACATATCAAACATTTCAAAAAACGCGACATTGGGAACCTTTACCTCTACCAGAAACCAGCTCCTGTACTATAGGAATCTTAGGTCTTGGTGTTCTTGGAACAGATGCTGCTGGGAAACTCAAGACTCTTGGTTTCCCGATTCGGGGTTGGAGTCGGACACCAAATAAAATCGATGGTATAGAGTGTTTTCATGGACCAGACCAGTTAAAACTTTGCTTGAGTAAATGTCGAGTGCTGGTGTGTTTACTTCCCTTAACTCCAGAAACAGAAGGAATTCTTAATCGTCAAACATTTTATGCCTTGCCTAAAGGAAGTTATTTGATTAATGTTGCACGGGGGCAACATTTAGTAGAAAAAGATTTATTAGAAGCATTAGATTCAGGTCAACTTTCAGGTGCTTGTCTGGATGTTTTCTCTAGGGAACCTTTGCCTGAAAATCATCCATTTTGGTCACACCCTCAAATTACAATAACACCCCATGTAGCAACTCAAACTGATTCTGAGTACTGGACAAAACCAATTGTAGATGCTATTCGTTGCCTTCGTGATGGTCTTCCTTTGAAGAATGTGGTGAATTGTGAACAAGGTTACTGAGGTTCCCATTATTACTGACGATATGAGGGATCGAGCCGGTCAAGCAAACGGCGATTGGCTGCCCATATCCTGGCGACCTCCTGGTTGTGGAAGGTTGGCTCCTCAAACTGGCGGGCTGTATGTTCACAAATCTCAGCTGGTGGCAGGATCGGCTTGGTGCTAGTACCTAGCACGTTGACTTGGATCTCGCACGCCTTATTCAGGTTGTACATATAGTAAAGTGCTTCTGCAACGGTTCGACCCACAGTTAAAAGCCCGTGGTTCCGCAGGATTAAACAGTTCTTCTGTCCTAGGGATGCAACCAGGCGATCGCGCTCATCAAGGTCGAGTGATATCCCCTCATAGTCATGGTAAGCAACACGATTATAGAACTCCATGGAAGCTTGGTTAAGGGGTAACAGACCCTCTTCCATCGCAGCAACCGCCATGCCACTTACAGTATGGGTGTGGGCGATCGCATGAGCATCAGGACAACCTAAATGAATGGCGCTATGGATGGTGAATCCTGCCTGATTTACTTCA
>NZ_JAAHHU010001205.1:0-1564 GCF_010672095.1 Moorena sp. SIO3I6
ACGATTCGTGCAGTGGCAGAAACAGGAGTAGATTACATCTCCAGCAGCGCTCCCATTACTCGCTCTAGTTGGTTGGATTTGAGTATGAGATTAGGGAGTTGGGATAAACAGTAGTATCGCCGTTTATCTCAAGGGGTATAGGAAGTATACCCTGGGATAGATTTTGAAGGAAGTTCGAGCTTATTACTGTACTATTGACGAGGAGGACTTGAGCAAGCAGCCATGACAGAGTTAATGAATGCTGTTATTCTTACCGGATTTGGAGGGCCAGAAAAACTGGTCTATACCCAAGTCCCTAAACCAGTCCCGAAAAAGGGAGAAGTGTTAATTAAAGTAGGAGCTTGTTCTGTTAATAATACAGATATAAATACTCGTACTGGCTGGTATGCTGCAGAGGATAATTTTCAAGCTATCCTGCGAGATACCAAGGAAAATGACCTCAATAGTTCCGCTTGCTGGACGCAACATGGGACTGAATTTCCTCGAATTCAAGGTGCTGACATTGTTGGTCAAGTTGTGGAAATGGGTTCCGATGTAGAACCGCAACTCCTTCATCAACGGGTTATGGTTGACAGTTGGATTCGTGATGAAACTTTAGATGACTATCAATATGTTGGAAGTGAATTAGATGGGGGATTTGCCGAATATGCCGTGATTCCAGCGACCAATGTTTATCCGATTAAGTCTCCACTTTCCGATCTTGAACTCGCTACCTTTCCCTGTTCCTATTCCACAGCAGAAAATATGGTAACCAAGGGAAGAATTTCAGCAGCAGACACGGTATTGATTATGGGGGCTTCCGGTGGTGTAGGGAGTGCCTTGATTCAATTAAGCAAAATTAGAGGAGCCAAAGTTATTGCCATTGTTGGCGCGAGTAAAGAGCATTTTGCAGAGGAGTTAGGTGCTGATTATGTCTATCGACGAGATGAGCAATTAGCCACTAATTTAGAGCAACATCTAATTACTGTTGCTCTAGATGTGGTGGGAGGAGATTATTTTAATTTGATGATTAAAGCGCTTCAACCCAGAGGAAGATATGTTTCTTGTGGTGCAATTGGAAATCCAATGGTTCCTTTAGATTTGCGGGATTTGATTTACAAGGATTTAGATATGATTGGAGCAACGCGGCTTGAACCTGATGTGTTCCAGCAATTGGTTGGATATCTTGAAAAAGGTCTTTTAAAACCTTTGATTGCTAAAGTTTTTAAACTTTCTGCCATTAAGGAGGCTCAGCAATTTTTTCAGACTAAAACATTTTTTGGAAAAGTGGTTATCACCCCTTAGTAAATAACTCATTGTATAGTTAAGATAAAAAAGAGGTAAATTTAGATCATTAAATGAATATCACTTTAAAACTTTTAGATTGCACTCGCTCCAAACACAACCTTACATTACTTTATCAATATGACGAAATAACTTTTACAACTACTCTCTGGTATTCAACAGTTGACTTTCATCAGCTTGAGTCTGAGTATAGTCAGGAATACATGGAAAAAATTTATTTCCATATTTTGTTATTTCATGGGCAGGGTAATCGCATCTTAGTAGAGTTCTAAAAGTCCAG
>NZ_JAAHHU010001206.1:0-1557 GCF_010672095.1 Moorena sp. SIO3I6
GGGGATACCTAATAGACGTTTTAGCCAGTAGGCAGCTACAGTGAAATTAAGATGAGTTGAGATAATTAAGTTAGGTCGTCTCCAAATTCCGTATCCGGCAATTTTAGTGGCAAAGCCAGGGGTACGTAGAGCAAGAGGATAATTGCCTGTAAAGTGAAATTGGGTATTAGTTAAAAAATTAAAATCTGGTAAACAGCGAGTATCGTGTTTGAGAAAAACGTCATAATATTTTTTTGGATATAAGGTTTGTAATGCTTCTAGGAAAAAAGCTGAGTATAGTTGAATACCTCCTTTAAAATAAAATAGATTAGGAAACCATAAGTGAAGAACGGTTTCTTGAGAACAAAATTTCATAGTTTATAATAAATTAGTGGAATCGTCTTAAACTGATTAATTAGTTTCGATTACTGAAAATTTTCTGTACTTTATTTCCCAATATATTGCGATATAAACCCCAAGTTAATTGTTCTGCTTTTCGACGAGCAGCACGTCCCATTTCAGCTAGTTCTTGGGGATGGCGATAACACCACTCAAGTTTTTCTTTGATCGCTTCGATATCCCGAATTGGGATAATAAAGCCTTCTAAACCATCGGTGATAATATCGGGGCCAGCTGTGTTGGGTGTGGTAATTACCGGAATACCGCAGGCCATTGCTTCTAGTAGTACTAATCCAAAGCCTTCAACTAGGGAAGGAAAGACAAAAACATTGGCAGTGCTGTAGTATTGATTTAATGAGGCGTGAGGGACAGAGGGGACATAGCGAAAAATTTCTCTGTATGGAGTTAGCCAGGTTTCTGGGAATTCGTTAATTCCGACCATCATTAACTCAGCTTCAGGTAGTTGTAATTGCTGCCAAGCTGGTAATAGGTAGTGTACTCCTTTTCGTGGTCCTACACGACCGATAAATAAGGCTCGAAAAGTTTTATCGGTTTTGGGTTTGGGGTGGAAATAGTCTATGGGGGAACCGTAGGGAATGACAGTGATTTTTTCTGGTTTGACGCCAACGTCTAGCAAGGATTGTTTGGTAATTGAAGAAGCTACAAAGATATGGTCTGCTAATTGGATTTCTTGTTCTTTACGCTCCAATTTCCAGGCGGGTTCTTTAACTGCTTGTAAGCCGGGAGATAATTCGGGGAAGTTTTCTGCTTCTTGGGCTTGGATAGTACGACTGGTTTGATAGAATACTATGGGCAAGTCGTATAAGCAAAGGATACCCTTTTGTTTGGCGCTGTGGAAGGTAGTGGCTGCTCCATCTTCGTAGGCGTAGACTGCATCAATCCCGTGGAGATGATGCTTGGCAACGTGATGATCCAGGGAAGTATAGACCCAATCAATGGGTCCTTGGCGACCAGAGCCTAAACGGTGACTGAGTCCTGTTTTCACCAGAGCCATACGTATTACTTCTTGCCAGAGATGGGTTTCCATGGAGACGCCATGAGGGGGAATCCAAGTTCGCCTCCCTAGTTCATTAGCAATACGGTGTCTGATTGACTGGGGTAGTAGCTTTAAGTAGTGTGAAACAACCCCTTGTGGGTCGTAGGCGATAGTTGTGATTA
>NZ_JAAHHU010001207.1:0-1555 GCF_010672095.1 Moorena sp. SIO3I6
TCCCAATCATGGAAACACCATCCAGAACAATAACACTAACATCAAACTCATCACCCCAATTAGATGGTCAAATTCCTCAAGCACACGGGGCAGCTTGAGTACAGATCGTTTGAAAATCAACAAATATGCCAACCATCCCAGCCCAATGGTTGCCAGGGGTTTGATAATATTGGCAAAATTATATGCTTGGTAATACACACCATTGACGGCAATCAGCCCACCGAGCAACAGTATCATCGCTAACCAAAAATTGGCCTTTACCTGCCCTTGGCTGCCATCCCCATGGGGCAGAAAGATGAATTTACCAAAGCATGTTGCCGTTCCTAGGGCAGCAACATTCATACCGATAACTTGCCAGGGCACTATATTCTTCAGAGTCAATACTTTCGCCCCAAAGCCAGACAATAATGGAAAGCCGGAAATAGAGAAGCTAGCTATAGCCAGGGCAATCCAAATTGGGGTATTAATCCGCTGATGTTGCAGTTCATTGAGGTTACGGCTGGGCAAAACACCCGCGATCAAAAAGAGCGCTGATTTGACCAAACCATGGGTCAGGGCATAAAAGCCTCCCACTTCTGGTGAGGCGAGGATAAAGCCTAACTGGGAAATCGTGCTAAAGGCGAGAATACGCTTGGTATCCTTTTCAAATAAGGCATAGGTTATGCCCAGAAGCGCTGTCCCCACTCCAAATATCCTGACGATGGGATCAAGTTCCTCCACAATCAGAGCAAAACGCAACAGTGGAAAGACTCCCGTTTTGATCACAACTCCCGATAGCAACGCCGACACTGGGCTCTGAGATTCGGAGTGGGTTAAGGGTAACCACAATCCTGATACAAATATTCCCCCCTTGACTAATAGTCCCACAAAGATCAGGGCAAGGGCTTCTGGAGGTGCTCCCCGCAACCCTTCAAAGGCAAAGGAATTATTGGCCTTATAGACTAAAATTGCGCCGACCAGATAAAACAGCATGGCTGTATTGCTGACAAAAAGATAGCGCAAGGCTACCCAAATTGAGCGGTCGGTTCGGGGATAGGCAATCAACAGAAACGCAGCAATACTGATTACTTCTAATGCTACGTATAAACTGATGAAATCTGCACAGATAAATACGGCATTGACACTGCCATGTAAGATAATGGTCTGGGTATAAAAAAAAGCTGTTTTACCACTTTGCCAACAGTAGAGGATGACTGCTGCCGTTACCAGCCCATTGGTTAATATAAAAAAGGCGCTTAATTGATCAACTAGTAATGTGACACCGAAATTATCCAGCAGCTGTATAGTTAATGGCGATTTTGCCGTAAGCAATAGCTGTGTGCCATATTCAACCGAAAAAAGGGCAACCCCTAGGGCGAGGTATCGGTCAAATTTGGGGATCAGATAAATGCTGAATCCCACAAATAGCGGTAGAGCAATCCAGGGAATCGTAATGGTACTCATGGAAACACCATCCAGAACAGTAGGATTAACATCAGACTCATCATCCAAATCAGATGGTCAAATTCTTCAAGCACACGGGGCAGCTTGATTACAGATCGTTTGAAAATCAAAA
>NZ_JAAHHU010001208.1:0-1554 GCF_010672095.1 Moorena sp. SIO3I6
TCAAAAGGAGATTATTTAGCGTTTTTAGATGGAGACGACTTGTGGTTACCTCAGAAACTGGAAAGACATATTGAACACTTAGAAAAATTCCCAGATGTCGGGATTAGTTTTAGCCGTTCTGCTTTGATTGATGAAGCTGGAAATTTTATGGGTGCCTATCTAATGCCTAAGCTAACTAATATTACTATATCTGATTTGTTTCGAGAGAGTCCGATCGGGAACGGTTCGGCTGCTGTAGTTCGTCGAGAAGTCTTTGACACAATTAAGTATCAGGATAATCTTTACGGCTCTACAGAAAATTATTACTTTGATGAAAACTTCCGTCGTGCTGAAGATCTTGAATGTTGGCTTCGCATCGCTATTCAAACTGACTGGAAAATTGAGGGAATACCTGAACCATTAACCCTCTATCGAATTAATACACAAGGGTTGTCAGCTAATCTTTTCAAGCAGTTAGAGTCCTTAGAACAAATGATTGAAAAGACCCGTTCCTATGCTCCCACACTGACCAGCCGATGGGAAAACATTTCTAGGGCTTACCAATTGCGGTACTTGGCTAGGAGTGCGGTTCGTCTTAAAGTAAGTTCAGATGCTGTGACACTTATACATCGCTCATTATCCAATCACTGGCGTATCCTACTAGAACAGCCACGGCGAACAATCTTAACCTTAATAGCTGCTTATATGCTTTGGTTATTACCGAAGTCTTTATATGCTCACATTGAATTGCTTGTCTCTAGGCTGCTCAACAATTTTAAAAAACATCCTCTTGTCCAAAACTAGTACCGCTCGCGGAATTCAAAATTAAAAATTCAAAATTAAAAAACCTTATATAGCGTTTTTGAATTATAATGAGGTACACAAAACTTTTTACCTCTTTCCTCTTCCGACTTTACTGCTCCCTGCTCCGTTCGCGTAGCGTGGCCTACGGCCTCAGTACCTGCTCCCTAAAAGCAAACAAAATGCACCTTAATAGCTGAAAATCGCTATAGAATAAGCTTATTCTATAAGCGTTTGCCTAGTTTGGCATCTTATCTTTATTGACCTTGTGCTTCCTAGCATGGTTAACTAATTTCAAGGTGCGAACTACAATGAAAAAAGTATCGGTAATTATTCCAGTATATAAGGTTGAAAAATACATAGCAGCCACAGTATAATCTGTGCTCGATCAAACCTATAAAAATTTTGAGCTGCTACTCATTGATGATGGCTCTCCTGACAACAGTATCGAAATATGTAAACAAATTAACGATCCGAGAATTAAAATTATTCGTCAGGATAATCAAGGAGTATCAGCGGCTAGAAACACTGGCATTCGCCATGCTGAAGGAGAGTATATCGCTTTCTTAGATGGAGATGACCTCTGGGTTCCAGAAAAGCTAGAAAAGCATGTTTTGCATCTAGAAACATCACCCCATGTAGGAGTCAGTTTTAGCTATTCTGCGTTAATTGATGAAACAGGAACTCCGTTAGGAATCTATCAAATAGCCAAAACTAAAGATATAACTACAGATTATATCATGTGTCGTAATCCCATTGGGAATGGTTCAACAC
>NZ_JAAHHU010001209.1:0-1553 GCF_010672095.1 Moorena sp. SIO3I6
TGGAGTTGAGACGTTTGCTCGTCCGACCTCTATTAATCGACTGATAGTCCAGATTGATGGGACTTTTGCTATCAATACTGTGACTAGCTTTATATTTCTGGGAATTATATAAGTAAGCTCTCCTGAGATAGCTCAGGTAGCTAGAGCTTGAGACTATAGCTTCAGCCACGACTATTGAAGCCATTACATGGTGATTGGCAGTCGGAAAATCAGCTGGATAAGTTTCAGCTCAGACTCTGGATTGAGAAAGTGGTGCGATAAGGGGCGATGTTCTGTCGCCAAGGGAAGGCGCACCCAGAGATAGGAAGAAAAAAACGATTTTTGGAGAAGACTATGATTAAGCCAGAAAAAGATTTTTGCTTCTGTACTTTAGCTCTCCGTAGTAAGTATCGCTCTCTTGCCAAAAAACTAGCAGGAGATTTAGAAAAGTATGCTCCAGGAAAATTATTAATAGTTGCCACAGATGATGTCAACGATTTTAATAACTGTAAGAACGTTTCAGCGTTTAAACACCAGCAAACAGGAATTCTTCATTGTTATCATGACAAACGTTTTGAGGTTGAGAAGGCTTTGTCAAGGTTTAGTGTAGCCATACAAATTGATGCTGACACCAGGATTGTAGGTAGCTTACCTGAAACCATTGAAGTATTGCCCGGAATTACAGCAGGACATCAAGCAAATCTTGTCAAGCATGTAGAAAAGTATAATCCGGAAAGATTAAAGCCCCTTAAACAGATAGCCTCTAAGTTAGATATCCCATTAGACAAGGCAATTTATATAGGAGAATCTTTAGTGTTTGTTTCTAGAGATGGTGGCAAAGAAAAAGAATTTATTAAACAATGGGGTATGATCGGGCGCTATTTTGAGTTAAAAGGTATTCATGGTGGCGAAGGCATTATCTTAGGACTGGCGGCTGCTAAGGCAGGATTGACTATTACCAGAAGTTCTAGCTGGGACAGGATTAATGAAGTCAAGAAACATCTGGATGCTTCTCATGAGAAAACACAGAAAACGTTTTGGGATTCCCTGAAACGCAAACTGGGCTATCACTATAATTTTAATCGAGCCAGGGTAGCAGCATTAAAAGATTTTGAATTTTACTACCGATAATATAGCATTTGGTGAGGTACTTTCGTCCTAGGTTTTAGGGAGTAGGGAGTCGGGAGTAGGGAGTCGGGAGTCGGGAGTAGGGAACTTCGGATCAGGGAGTAGCGATGCAGTGAGGTTTTGGGGGTAAGCCCCAAGACCTCACTGGCGTGGTTTTCACGGGGCTGCGTGCCCAACTTGCTTCCCCACACAGCCCCAAAAGCATGAGAGACCGCATCAATAAGCCATTTGGTCATCGAACAATATAGTTTATTTTAGTCTAATGAGGTACACAGGATTTTTACCATCTTACCTCTTACCTCTTCTGACTTCACTGCTCCCTGCTCCCTGCTCCCTGCTCCCTGCTCCCTGCTCCCTACTCCCTAAAAACATGTACCTCACCTAATTAAAAACCACTATAATGCAATTAGTGGCTATATTAGGAATCCTAAATCAGTTGTCAAATG
>NZ_JAAHHU010000121.1:0-18470 GCF_010672095.1 Moorena sp. SIO3I6
TTGGTAAATCTGTTGGTGCTTATCTAGAATTTCCCATTGTGGGCTTAGATGACAGCTCAGATGAGGGCTTAGATAACAAAATTGGTGTATTTACCACTCGTCCAGATACGGTTTATGGGGTTACCTATGTGGTGCTAGCACCGGAACATCCCTTGACCGCAAAAGTCACTACCCCTGACCAAAAGGCTGCAGTTGAAGCCTTCATTGAGGAAGTCAGTAACCAAAGTGAACTGGAACGGACAGCAGAGGATAAGCCCAAGCGAGGGATTCCCACTGGTGGTAAAGCCATTAATCCCTTCACTGGGGACGAAATCCCAATCTTGATTGCTGACTATGTGCTGTATGAGTATGGTACTGGTGCGGTGATGGGAGTACCAGCTCATGATGCCAGAGACTTTAAGTTTGCCCAGGAAAAGCAATTACCCATCAAAGTGGTGATTGTGCCAACCTCAGATGATGTCGAAACCGTTAATGACACTCCTCTAGAAGCGGCTTACACGGAACCGGGCATTGTGGTGAATTCTGACCAATTCAATGGCATGGATTCCGTCAAGGCCAAGACCGGAATTATTGACTATGCTGAACAACAGGGCTGGGGCAAAGCCCGAGTGCAGTATCGCCTCCGAGATTGGTTAATCTCTCGCCAGCGTTACTGGGGTGCCCCTATCCCTGTGATTCATTGTCCTAACTGCGGCGCAGTGGCAGTGCCAGACCAAGACCTGCCAGTAGAGTTACCAGAAGATGTGGACTTTAGCGGACGTGGTCTTTCTCCCTTGGCTCAATTAGACAGTTGGGTGAATGTACCTTGTCCCAATTGCGGTACACCAGCTAAACGGGAAACCGATACCATGGATACCTTTATCGATTCCTCCTGGTATTTCTTACGTTATCCCGATGCCAAGAATGACTCCGCTGTGTTTGATTCCAACAAAACTAATGATTGGATGGGAGTGGATCAGTATGTAGGGGGCATCGAACATGCTATTTTGCACTTGCTCTACTCGCGATTCTTTACTAAGGTATTGCGCGATCGCGGTTTACTAAACATTGATGAACCGTTCCAACGTCTGTTAACTCAGGGGATGGTGCAGAATACGGCTTACAAAAATACCAAAACCGGGAAATATTTCGCTGTTGTAGATATCGATCCCAATGACCCTAAAGATCCAGACACTGGGGAACCCTTGGCGGTATTCTATGAAAAAATGTCTAAGTCTAAATACAACGGTGTCGCACCAGAAGATGTAGTAGCTAAATACGGTACCGATACCGCTAGGATGTTTATCTTGTTTAAAGCACCACCAGAAAAAGATTTGGAATGGGATGATGCTGATGTAGAAGGGCAATTCCGTTTCCTTAATCGTGTCTGGCGTTTAGTATCGGATTTCGCCGCTAATGGTAGCACTAAATCTAGCCCGTCTAATGGTGATTTAACTAAACCGGAAAAAGACTTACGACGAGCAATTCATATCGCGATTAAAGAGGTAACTGAGGATTTAGAAGGGGAGTATCAATTTAATACAGCGGTTTCTGAATTAATGAAGCTAAGTAATGGAATTACTGATGCTAAGTGTAAAGACTCCCCGGTCTATAAAGAAGGGATTGAAACCTTGATTACATTACTCGCTCCCTTTGCTCCCCATATTGCTGAAGAACTTTGGCATAGTCTCGGTCATAGCTCCTCAATACACAATCAACCGTGGCTTGAGTATGATCCTGATGCTTTGGTAGCCGATGAAATTACCTTGGTTATTCAAATCAAAGGCAAAACTCGCGGCACTATTCAAGTTCCCGCTAACTCCGATAAGGCAGCCTTAGAAACCTATGCTCGGGAATCTGAGGTAGCACAGCGATATCTAGAGGGTAAGGAGATTAAGAAGGTAATTGTGGTACCCGGTAAATTGGTAAACTTTGTAGTGGTTTGATAGGAAAAAAGCGAACGCGCCAGGGATAGCTAACGGAGCTATCAGCTCATGCAGTATGTCACAGGCTAGAAGCCTGTGCCACGCAGGGGATAGGTAATGGAGCTATTCCCTATTTCCTATTCCCTGTGCCCAGAGCTATATATTAGGTTAAGAAACAATTCATCAGGTTCATTTACCAACAGCTATGTCTGAACAAAACGCACAAGTCTGTCCTATCTGTGGTGTCAAGATCATACCAGGAGGGCAAGTAGAGGATCAGGTCATCTTTAAAGTCGGACCAGTGGGCACGAGAGCTATTCTTAACCAGCGCGTTTGTCAGTATGTTAAGAAACCAGGCTGCATCAATAAGAATCCTTAGCAATTATCAATGGGGTGAGGTAATTCCCCTGGTTTACTGACAAAACTATTCAACAGCGTAGTGGTACGTTTTTTAGAACTGGGGGTGGTACTAGGGCTGCTGCTATAGCTGGGGCTGCATTTCTGGCGCTTCTTCAAATTGTTGTCTGACAGAGTTTAAATCTAGATAGAACAATCGGCATCCATGCTAACCCTATGGATGCCTTTTTATTGGTTTGGTAATTCTGAGGAAGAATTCAGAAGCTTTTCCTGGTTGCACGGTAGAATCAGCACGATTGCTCAGAGAATGCTCTCTGAACTTCTAGTACAGGATGCTTCTATTTCCGATTCTTCTGGAGAAGCTCCCATTTTAGTAATGTGTCTTTGAAATGACTTATGTACCTCAACAAAAGTGGTCGAAATATATGGAATACCATGTTTACTACATACGCTCTCAACGATCGGACTTATTTTTTTCAATAAGCTTGGCTTAAAAGCCGGAAATAAATGATGCTCTATGTGGTAGTTAAAGTAGCCATAATGAAATTCTACGAATGACAAGAGCCAATTAGTTGGATACCAATTGCCGGATGTTTTTACTTGAATTTCAGCCCATGAAAATTTATTATGAGAAGGGTTGATATTTTTAGTTAAGGCCAATACATTGTGATTTTCTTCGTGATCATTATATAATAAAATGAAAGCTGAATATGAGCAAGATATTGAGTATACACAAAAAATTAAAAAGGCATTCCAAAAACCATGTAAATACCCGCAATAAATGACAAGTGTTAACAAAACTACTCTTGCTAAAATATGTGCAACCATCTCGTATTTATGACGAACAAACTCTCTATTTAAGATTAACCAAATAGTACTCATAGGCATAGTACGAAAATGGTAGGTTAATATTCCTATCCAAAAATAAATTCGCTGATATTTATGATGTGGCTTACGCTCCATATATTTATGGATACGTATTGGAGCATATTGATTTGTTTGATAATCTATAGACGAATGGGGTTGATTATGATGGGTTTGATGAATAATTTGCCACTCCAACCATGATAATCCACATAAGTCAAAGAAATGTGCTGCGAAAAAGTCTAACAATTTATTTTTTGTGAAGCCAAAATGGGTGACCATATGGGACATGTTTGTGGATGCACAAACCATATGAAACCCTAACAATACGGCTGAAAATATTGAGAAATTTATCCAGGTCAGATATGACAGCAAGATAAATATTATTGAATAATAAAGGAAGTACATTATTCCTTCAAATGCAGTGTAATGTATTGATTCATTGTTTTCTACTAAATATTCTTTGACTTTAGATTTTAGCTCCAACCAAAAATCATCATCCCCCGTTTTTTTGTAAACTAATCTATCTAAGTATCTATCGATATTATCTTTGTACAAATAATCTTGAGTTACATCAAGATAACCCACTAGTTTTATGCTATTTTTTTGCAAAAAATGCTCACTTTTGATTTGTTCTTCTACATTGGTACGTATGTGTGATGATGAAAATAAACCACTACAATCTGTTCCTAAATTTCCTCTAAATGTATCTCCAAATGGGTGTTTATGAATGAAGTCTGTAATATCATATACAAGTCCATTGATTGAAACCCAGGCATCCGAGTAAGTGGAATGCTTTTTTAATTCCTCGTAACTAATACATCTATTTATAGCCAATGATTTATCTGTTTCTGTGGCTTTAATCATGTCAGTATCGTTTCTTATGTTTTTGTTTACTCAAATTAGGTAACTGCCCAGATAGGGGTTCTAGACAAAGACAAAAGGATGACCACTCAAAACCTGAGTAAGAACATCAAGAAGATTGAGGTTCGGTTTTCTAGCACAAGAGACGAAACGAACGGATATCGGCATGGGTAATCGCACTTTCGTGAGGATCGAAAACTACCAGAAATCTTCTGCTTGCACTTCATCATGCGCAGGTCACCTTCAGCACGGGTTTTAGTAAACGGCACTAGAGGTTCCTGAAGGAAGAGTAACACATCGCAGGCGTAATCTCTCAGTCGCAACAGCAGATTATGACCAACTCGGCGTTTGATCCTTCCTCTATCTGGGCAGTTACAAAATTACCACAAAAACCGAGTTGTTGTAACCAGAATGGAAAAAATTTGCTACCTAGGGTTTGCTGAAAAAAGCTGAAACCTTTAGATTCAAAGGCTTTAACCTGGCTTGAAAGTCTCTGGTGATGCTCTGGAATCTGCTATAATCCTAAAATCCTTGCAGTGGCGAGGTCTGTAGTACAAATGTACCATAAAGTTGAGCAACCCCCAACACCACCGGAAAACTTCGAGCTACCCTGCCTCGGAAAACTATCCCCAGACAATCGTTGGGTAATCATGGCCAACTTAATCCCCTGGTCAGAATTTGAACCAGAATATGCTCAAAACTTCGGGTGCATCTCATATTTTATTTGTAAAAAAGAAGGGAAGTGTCGGAAGTTTCCGAAGTGTCCGAAGTTTGGGGAGGGTGAGCAGTTTGGGCAGTGTGGGAATTGTATTATAATTTTTGTCTAATTGCATGCATTGAGATGCACCCAAAACTTGATCAGGTGCGCTTGACCTTGGCGAATTAAATTCGCCACGGGTCGCACCTCAGGG
Source organism: Moorena sp. SIO3I6 (assembly GCF_010672095.1). Lineage (NCBI taxonomy): Bacteria > Bacillati > Cyanobacteriota > Cyanophyceae > Coleofasciculales > Coleofasciculaceae > Moorena > Moorena sp. SIO3I6. The sequence goes on from NZ_JAAHHU010000121.1 coordinate 4,901, forward strand.
GCTGGTTGACTGACAAAAATGCTTACCTCTTTTATTCAAAAGCTGTTCGCGCACCGTAGGCATAGCGGATAAGAACCTAAAGTAGCACCATCTGTAGCCCATTAGCTGATACGCGACACGCTGAATGCTGTTCGCGTAGCGTGCGCGTAGCGCTTAAGCTGAATGCTAATTCACTTTGGCAGTCCCTAATTTACCTAGGAAGCTGTGCATCAGTAAGGTTAGCATTATCAAGGTTAGCGTTAGTCAAATCAGCGTTAATGAAATTAGCGTTAGTGAGGTTAGCCCCACTCAAATCAGCACCATTGAGGTTGGCATTCAGAAAGGTGGTGTTACTGAGGTCAGCACCCCTAAAGGAGCTACCACTCAGGTCAGCACTGATGAAATTTGCCCACACTACGCTAGCACCACTGAAGTCGGCGCGACTCATGTTGGCCCCTGTGGCGTAGGCTGAATCTAAGTTGGCATTGCGGAAGGTTGCCCCTGTGCCATTCATAACTCTCATTGCTGCACTTTCGAGCATGGCATCAGAAAGGTTAGCGCCACTAAGATTTGCTCCCTGGAGGTTAGCATATCTCAGGTCTGCTTCCCTCAAATCAGCTCTGGCTAGGTTAGAATTTACCAGGTCACAGCTTCGACATTCCTTAGTTTGCAGCAGTTGTAGATAGTGCTCGCGCACTTCAGCATTGATAGGAGCGATTAACCCTAAGGAGGCTAGCAGTACACTAATTCCTAAGATTCTGAACTTCATAATTTCTGGCCAAATCTTGTTTTGCCTGTATTATGGCAGTGAAGTTCAAGAAATACCCAATATTTCTACCGTGATTGCTAATTACTACTGTGCGATCGCATTGATAAACTAACGCGCTTCAGTTTTTCATTTACTTCCATTACCCGCACCTTCACCACCTGTCCCACTTTGACTATCTGTTTGGGATCCTCTACAAACCGGTCAGCTAGTTGGGAGATATGCACTAACCCATCTTGATGCACGCCGATATCTACGAATGCTCCAAAGTTTACCACATTGGTGACAATTCCTTCTAATTCCATTCCAGGACTTAGGTCTTTGAGCTCATTTACTCCTTCTTTGAAGGTGGCGTACTTAAACTCAGCCCTGGGGTCTCGTCCTGGCTTTTCCAATTCCTGGATAATATCCTCTAGGGTTGGTAAGCCTATGGTATCTGTGACGTAACGGTTCAAATCTACTGACTTGAACCGTTCTGATCCTTGTTTAATCTTGGCTAGAGGTAACTGCAAATCCGATGCGATCGCTTTCACTACGGGATAACTCTCTGGATGCACAGCTGTGTTATCCAAGGGATTATCCCCGTTGCGAATCCTTAGGAATCCTGCTGACTGCTCGAAGGCTTTTGGCCCTAACTTTGGTACTTTAAGGATTTCCCGACGGTTCTTGAATGCACCTTGCTGATTGCGATAGGTCACAATATTATTAGCAATGGTCGGGGTAATCCCAGATACAAAGGTTAGCAGTTGAGCGGAAGCAGTATTTAAATCTACTCCTACATAGTTTACACAACTTTCCACCGTTTCATCAAGTTTCTTCTTGAGTAATTTCTGATCAACATCGTGTTGGTACTGTCCCACACCAATGGATTTAGGGTCAATTTTGACCAACTCAGCTAAGGGGTCTTGTAAGCGTCTGCCAATACTAATCGCTCCTCTGACTGTGACATCTAAATCTGGAAACTCCTCTCGTGCTACCTCACTGGCGGAATAAATCGATGCCCCAGATTCATTCACCATTACTTTAATTGGTTTGCGCTCCATGGTTTTGAGGACTTCCGAGATAAACTCGTCTGTCTCACGAGAGGCTGTACCGTTACCAATGGCAATTAGCTCGATCTGGTAGGTTTCGATTAAATTCTTAATGGTTTTGGCAGCTTGTTCGCGCTTTTGGCTGCCTTGATGGGGAAACACTGGCTGGTATGTGATGTATTTAGCTGTCTCATCCAGGATAGCCACTTTACAACCAGTGCGGAAGCCTGGGTCTATGGCTAAGGTTGGCTTCATTCCTGCTGGAGCAGATAACAACAGTTCTCGGAGATTGGCTTCAAAGGTTTTAATGGACTCTGCATCAGCATAGGTTTTGCGATCGGCGCGTACTTCCGTAGTTAGGGAGGTTTTCATGAGCCGATTAAACCCATCTTTGAGCATGGTCTGGTAAAACTCTCGCAGTAGGGTAGCTTTGGTGTGGATTTCCTCAGAATCTAGGTAGGACATAACATAGTCTTCATCAAAAGAGAGTTCCAGCTTTATTACTCCCTCAGCCTCACCCCTGAGCAGGGCTAACATATTGTGTGGCGCTACAGATTTAACTGGGATTTGGAACTCCCGGTACATTTCAAACTTAGTGGTACCTTCGGGATAATCCTTTTTAATCCGAGACACGAATACTCCCGATTTCAGGAAATAATCCCGCAAGTACGCTCGTAAGTGGGCTTTTTCAGCTACAGCTTCCGCTAAAATATCTGAGGCACCTTGAAGAACGTCCTCTACCGTATTGAGCTTATGGTCTGGGGAAATGTATTTAGCGGCTTCTTCAGATAAGGATACTGATTTAACTTCCGGAGTGTTCATCGACTCAATCCAGTCCGCTAAGGGTTCAAGTCCTTTCTCCCTCGCCATGGTTGCCCTAGTGCGTCGTTTCGGTTTGTAGGGCAGGTAGAGGTCTTCCAATTCAGTCTTTTGCTGGCAAGCTTCGATCTTAGCCTTTAGTTCATCGGTGAGCTTACCAGCAGATGCGATCGCATTCAGGATTACTGACTTCCGTTGCTCAAGTTCCGTCAGATAAGTATGGCGCTCAGCTATAGTGCGTAGCTGAACTTCATCGAGAGAACCAGTCAGCTCTTTACGGTAGCGAGCTATAAACGGAATAGTTGCCCCTTCAGCCAGTAAAGACAGGGCATTCTCGATCTGAGTGGCGCTTAACGACAGTTCTTGGGCTAATATTTGAGGAATAGTGGTCATGTTACCAGGAAAAGCGGACATTAAACGGGATTTTAAATAAATTTAAATTAGCAAATTGAGAACGGTATAACCATTAATAATTAACAATTAACAGTTCAATTCACAACTAACAATTATGGTTTCTAGCTCTGAAGTTATCAAACCTACCCTAAGCCCAGGTAGTCTCCGTCGAGTCCATCATATTGCTCTGAATGTGAAGGATATCCAAGCATCGCGCCACTTTTATGGTACAGTATTAGGTTTACATGAACTAACTGGAGAATAAGTGCCCAGTACCTTGCGATCGCTAGTCGAAGCCGGAAAAGTCACTAACTTCGTTACCCCAGATGGCATTGTTGTGGATTTGTTTTCCGAGCCAGAGCTATCACCACCGGATCCAGACCCCCATCGTGGCTTTACTCGGGTGAATCATCTCGCCTTTGATATCGATCCTCAGTTATTTGACCAAGCCGTAGAGGTGCTAAAACAAAATCAAATTCCGATCGATCATGGTCCAGTAACTCGTCCTACCGGCAGAGGTATCTATTTTTATGACCCCGATGGATTTATAGTTGAAATTCGCTGCGATGCGATTGAATGAGACTTGGCTGAAGTTGTGAAGAATCGGGAATCGGGAATCGGGAATCGGGAATCGGGAATTGGGAATCGGGAATCGGGAATCGGGAATCGGGAATCGGGAATCGGGAATCGGAAAGAAGAATTAAGGCAAATAACCTTAGTTTGACATAACCAACTTGATCCACGAGTTAGGAGACAGGAGTCAGGATTTATAAGTCAAAATAAGTTAAAGTTATGTTCTTGGAATAAACAAAATTAAAATTATATTTTAAACCAAAAACTAACTAAAATAACTTATTTATGTTCCCTGCTCCCTGCTCCCTATTCTTAACTCATTTGATAGCCTTGGGGATTCCTAATCCCGACTCCCGACTCCCGACTCCCGACTCCCTATTATATCCTGCAATATCTACGTTAAAGACTTCTGCTTTTTTTCAAAATACTGTTGATGATAGTCATCAGCTAAATAATAATCGGAAGCTGGCTTAATTTCGGTGACAATATCCTTATCAAACTTACCAGAAACTTGCAGCTTTTGTTTTGACAGTCTTGCCAGCACTTCTTGTTCCTGATTGTGGAAAAATATCACCGATCGATACTGTTCTCCTCGATCAGGACCTTGACGGTTCAATGTAGTAGGATCATGGATAGACCAAAATACTTCAAGTAATTGTTCATAGCTGACTTTTTCCGGGTCATACTCCACCTGTGCCACTTCCGCGTGACCCGTTATTCTTGATAATACATCTAGATAACATGGGTTAGGAAAATGTCCGCCCATATAACCAACAGAGGTTGATACTACTCCCTTCACTTTCCGAAATGCTGCTTCTACTCCCCAGAAACAACCACCACCAAATGTCGCTTTTTCCATCGTTTTTATTCAATAATTGCTCAGGATTTATTCATTATATAGTAGTTGTCAATTTTTGAGGGAGTAGGGAGTAGGGAGTAGGGAGTAGGGAGTAGGGAGTAGGGAGTAGGGAGTAGGGAGTAGGGAATCGGGAAAAAATAATGTGTATATTATTATGATATAAACTGATAGCTGATGATAGCTGACATTTTTAACTCTAAACTATAAACCCTATCGTATTTTTTTTATTTGTAACAAAATGTTTAATATTTAAAAATAGCCTTGACTTTTTTAGAGATATTAGTAATAATAAAAATGTCGGATATTTCGATAATATTTCTGGACAAAAAGCCGCGCTTCCAAGTTGACAGACAAAGCGCGGCTTTATCCCCAAGCACCAACTATGTGTGAGGTAATTCCCATGATGCCAAAAAAACGGTCAGTAGATCATCTGGTTTACTGTCAGCGAGCTCTAGACCGGCTTGCCCAAATTGCTGAGAGCCAATCTAGACGGGAAGATTCCTATCTTTCTGCCATCACTGAGCGAGAGGAAATCTTGATTAACCTATACAGCAACTGCCGACTGTCCATGACTCCCCAGGCGTTTTACCGGAAATGGCCAGTCAATCAAGCAGATATCGGTAACATCTGCTGCCGCTCAACTTACGCTGTAAATACCTGGCTGGCTCAAGGTGCTCGCTATAAAACTCCTAGTGCCGATTCTTTATACCATCTGGCTTTAATGGATTTCGTCTTAGAGAATTTCGAGGCAATTCCAAAGGAGTTATTGAATCGACTCTGCTCTAGGGTTGTTCGGGAAAGGGGTGTTGTCTGTTATAATTAATAATTTAGAATTTAGAATGGTAAATTCCAAATTAGACCTCTTGCATAAGTCTCATAAACCGTGGGTGTTGACAAGGCAAAAGTCAAAAGGCAAAAGGGATAGATTTTGATTTCTATAGATTCTAAATTCTTAATTTTACATTCTAAATTCTAGATTCGCGGATTCTACAGGACTTACGCATTTGCCCCCTAAATCCCCCAATTCTGGGGGACTTTGACATTATTACCCCCCAATTTTGATACCGCTGGCCAAATTAATATTTGTTTACACATAGGTCAACTGGTCGGAGCAAGAGCAGCAAAACGAGAACATCGGGTAGCGGCAAATGGGACTCCTCAGTTTGATAACTAATACAATTGTTTCAACTTATAGTCCCATACCAACTACGAACAAAGGATATTTTCCACATCTGCTCATCCTTTTGTAAACAAATATTAATTTCGCCAGCCGTATCAATACTGGGGGGAAGAGCATCGATAGCTATTAACATCCGAGTCAATCCTTCCTCAACTCTGGTAACTCTATTGACAACCTCTTCCATGGTCTGAATTCTCTGTTGATGATCATTAGTAAGAGCTTCTACAGAACGGGCTAATGACTCCACCACTGCTTCAATCCGGTCTAATCTATCGTTATTGTTACTCACTGCTATAGGATTTCTAAATAGCTCATGAACACCAATACTAATTTAGTATAGCATTTCTTGTAGGAATTATAAAAAATTATTCCCGTTTTTTACATTAACCAAAATCCATTTATACTTGATTAAGTCTTGCCTGTTACCTGTTGCTTGTTGCCTTTACCTAAGAGATTTTGTTCACAACTTAAATACAAATGCTACAGCACTCGAAGTCAAGATTAAGAAATACGGCGGTTTGCATAACTATCAGGTAGACAGGATTGTTTTCCCACTTCCGACTTCCCTCTTATCTCTTCCCTGTTCCCTGTTCCCTGTTCCCTGTTCCCTAAAATCCAGAAATTTGTACCTAACTGAATTGCAAACCGCTGTATTTGTGTTCCCTACTCCCTACTCCCTACTCCCTACTCCCTACTCCCTACTCCCTACTCCCTTTCCTAATACCTTACTCACAAATCAGTTTTTTCCTACTGATAAGTAATTGAGGCTAAACCTTTTGTTTAGATGGGGAAGGTTTCAGCTTACGTTTGATGGTTGAAGCTAAGCCGAGAGTGGCAATGGTAAAGATACTTATACTATGAGTGGGTTCAGGGACAATCACCGGTTTCGCAGAAAAACTAATGGGTAACTCACTATCTTCCGGTCCTAAATTTTGAAAACCAGTGATAAATGGCGGTGCCGAAAAAACTTCAAAAAAACTAGGGGGCTGCAAAAAACTAGCGAAAAAGACATTAACAAAGTTTCCAGCTGAGGTGGAAAACCCAAAGCCGTCAGTTGTTAACTGATTAGCATCAAGACTAATTAAATTGTCAACTTCGAAAGGTTCGTTTCCCGGTGTAGAAGTACCAGTAGGTTGCAAACCAGTAATTGTTTCGCTGTTGCGCGTGCCAGTAATTTCAGAAATCAAGAAAAAACCCAAATCATCAGGAGTATCATTAGTAGTGAAAGTACCACTGGCTTCGATACCAGGAGCAGAATAACTCCAGTTCCAATTTAAAGCTGAAGCTGCCTGGGGTGCCACCAAAACTAATCCAGAGGTAGCAATCAGGAGTGTAGTAGATAGCAGAGTTAGATTTTTCATCGCAAATTTAGGGTTGAACAAAACTATACCAAAGGGAACAGGGAACAGGGAACAGGGAACAGGGAGTAGGGAGTAGGGAGTAGGGAGTAGGGAGTAGGGAAGAGGGAACAAAAATTCTCGCAATTCCTACACGGATTGGTATATAAGTTATGAGGTACGCTTTTCAACCTCAAAGTCACCCTTATTAAGGGCAGGGCTGTTTCATTCTCATGAATAAATTGTAAATTCAATCGGTTGAAAGGCAGCTGGGGTGCTGGAGAGAAGGTTTTTTTAAGGTTAAAAATACCTTTTTATGAATAAAAATTCCCCCTATCTCCCTATCTCCCTATCTCCCCACCTCCCCAGCAATCGCATTTGAGTCCGACTTTGAAACAGCCCTGCTTATTAAGGGGGATTTAGGGGGATCAAGTTGTACCTTATGGGATATAGAATTAAATAATAACTCAATACATGAAGCCGCACAACATGATTATCCGAGATGCAGAAATAAGGGATCGTGAGAGCGTGCGCTCCTTACATATATCGGCCTTTCCGATCGGGGAGGGTGATATTGTGGCAGGTCTCGCTGATGACCTCATCTCCAATATTACCGAGCCATGTACACTATCATTGGTAGCCGTCGATGACAATGAAATAATTGGAAACGTTGCATATAGTCCTGTATTTATTTCCGAAAAACCAGATTTCCATGGGTATATTCTGGCACCACTTGCTGTTAAGCCAGAATGCCAAGGTAATGGTATTGGGAGTAAACTAATTGATGCTGGGATTAAGCGATTGGGTAGTATGAATGTGACTATTGTATTCGTATATGGTGATCCTAGGTATTATGAACGATTTGGCTTTAAGGCAGAGTTGGCAACACATTTCATTCCTCCATATCCATTGGAGTGGCCTTTTGGTTGGCAGGCGCTCCTACTTGGCGAGATAGAGGAGCCAGATGCTGCTGTGAATATCAAATGCGTAAAGTCTTTAAACAATCCTAAACTATGGTGATAGGGTGCTAGGATTGCTATAATACGTTCAATTAGGTTTTAAAACCCTAGTATTATCCTTAGTTTAAGGCATAGATTTGCCAACTTGGGATATTAACAATAGATGGTTCAAGTTACGGGAAATAATGCGAGTTCTAGGATGTTCCTCTCCTAACTGCTTGACAGCAATCTGTAGAGCCTGTTGGTAGAGGCGTTTAGCTTCTTGGTCGCGCCCCTGGTTTGAGTACAGTAAAGCCAGGTTGTTGAGGCTTTGTGCCACATCTGGGTGTTCTTGACCCAGCAGACGTTGCCTCAGGTCTAAGGCTTGCTGGTACAGGGGTTCGGCTTTTTTGTAGCGCCCCTGGCTTGAGTACAGTAAAGCCAGGTTGTTGAGGCTTTGTGCCACATCTGGGTGTTCTTGACCCAGCAGGTGTTGACTCAGGTCTAAGGCTTCCAGGTAAAGGGTTTCCGCCTGTTCGTATCGCCCCTGCCTCGAATACAGTAAAGCCAGGTTGTTGAGACTAGTTGCCACATCAGGGTGTTGTTCACCCAACAGGCGTTTGATAAGCTCTAAGGCTTGCTGGTAGAGGGGTTCCGCTTCCGAGTATCGCCTCTGCCTTGAGTACAGTACTGCCAGGTTGTTGAGGCTGGTTGCTACATATCGGTGTTCTTGACCCAGGAGGCGTTTCCTCAGGTCTAAGGCTTGCTGGTACAGGGGTTCCGCTTCTTCGTACCGCCCCTGGCTTTCGTACAGTCCCGCCAGGTTGTTGAGGCTGGTGGCCACATTTGGGTGTTCTTCACCCAGTATGTGTTGACTGAGGTCTAAGGCTTCCTGGTAGAGGGGTTCCGCTTTTTGGTAGCGCCCCTGGCTCTTGTACAGATAAGCCAGGTTGTTGAGGCTGGTGGCCACAGCTGGGTGTTCTTCGCCCAAGCGCACTCTAACCGTTAATAAGCATTGCTCACACCAAGGCAAGGCTTGTTCGTAAGCCCCTTGACCATAGTAAAAGCGGCCTAAGCCAAGAAAAGGCCAGATTAAATCTTCGTCATTTAAGTAATCCTTGTGGTTAGTGGCAACTTCCACCAGGTGAGGGATAGCAGAGGTAATTCCTAAAATGTCTGACTGAGTTGGGGTCTCAGGAATATCCTTTGCTATTGCTACGATAGCTGAACAAAAGCCCCGTTTTAGGTTTTCAACATCAGCTAACTGTTCCCCCTTGATACTCAAAAATTCTCTAATACGCTCGTGAAGTTGGTAGGTGTTATCATCCAACTTCTGTAGTAAATACTTTTCAACTAAGATATCCCGATTAACTACTAAATAAAATTCCAAGCTAGCTGCCCTAGCAGCCTTGGATACTAATGACCATGGCATAGGCGCTAAAGCAAACAAACTCAGCAGAGCAGCCATGGTTTGAGCTGAAGACTGTAAAGAATCCCAATTGAGTTCCAGCACAACATCTGTACCAGAGTCACCTTCTTGAGATTGCTTCTGCTCTAGGAGCAATAAAATTTCTTCTAGCATCATGTAGTCCCTGGCTTTGAGTATAGCGCTGCCACATTGTATAACTTTAAAGGTATACAGCCAACGAATTGACAGATTGCTTTGGCAGTTTCTAACTCCTTTTCAACAAAGTCTTTTCCTACTAATTTTACTAATAATTCTAGAGCATCAGTTTCTGGTAATTTACCCAAAGCAAGTGATGGATAGGGTAACTCTGAGCTACGAGTAGTAATTAACACCCTAAATCGAGAACCCATGGGCGGTAAGTAGTTTTTAATTTTATCGATATCAGTGACATTATCAAACACCAATAAAACTTTACCTGGTTGCCACTTTCTCCAGCAATAAGCAAGTTGGCTAGCAATGCTGAGATTTTCAGGAATATTAAAACCAGGAAAATCATTCACAATTGTAAATTCCGAGAGCTGGGTTACAATATCCACTCCCTGGAGATTTAACCAACAACAACCACCGGGATAATTTTCTAAATTGTACCAAGAGTATCGAATTGCTAGTTCTGTTTTCCCTACTCCCCCCTTACCTGTGCGATCAGTAATGGCTACAATATTGTTTTGCTCCAATAGCTGATGTAACTCTTCCAGTGGCTGGTGTCTATCTACAAACTTACGCGCCTGACTAGTAGGTATATTGTGGGCAATCTCAAAGGGATTAGGATGATAAACATCGATATCACTATCCCAACTGCGACGATAAAAATAGGTTGGTAGTTGTTGTTTATTTAAATTAGCAAATTGTTGCTTAACGTGATCAGCAACTGCTGGCATATCTGGCAGCCAGTCATGGTGCTCTAAGGCTTTTCTTACCGCTTGGGAAAAGTATCCCGTTTTTTCTGAGGAGTTAACTTTAGCTCTCTCCCCTTCTCTCGTAGCCAGTAAAACAAACTGTTGACTGTCTGTCCTAGGTTTCCCACTAGGAAACTGCTGCCCTCCCAAATTGGTTGGTCGCCCGTTTGACTCTAAAAGATAATTAGCACAAGCATCGACTATACAAATATGATGGGGAATTTTAAAAGCATCTGACCCTAAAAGCAGTAACAGGGAATTAAAATCTAGATTCTGCCAATTCGTTTTACTAGCATCAGCACAAAGTAGCCTGCGATTCCGCTCCGAGGTAATCAAACCATGACCAGCCCAAAATATAAACAGTAACTCTCCTGTTTGTTGGGACAGGTCATTAGTAATGATATCAACTATATTATGCTCCGTTGCTGGCGTTGACGTTATCTCAAAGTTATTAACCAGTTCACTATTTTCAGTTAAAGGAGACAAACAAAGCCTGATATTATCCTTTGGCACTCCTCGTGATAACAACCAATCAGCAAACTTGATGGCATCATGAACGGGACCATTAACATTCCAGTTTGTTGCTTGATAGTTTTCGATACCGACAATCAACCCATAGGTTTTTTCTGGGTTAGCAGTAATAGTCATGGTAACCTCGGGATAATTGCCTTCCAGGTAGCTGGGTTTGTCCAATAAGCGCTGTGAGCTTGGGGAAAGGGTTGTTTACTGTCCACCAAAACATCCTGGACTTTATTAGGAAATAGATTAGCGCCAATGTAACTAAGGAAATCCCGTAAATCATAAATATTCAACCACTCCGGAAAAAAGTCTGGCAGAGGCTGACCAAATTCTAAGCTAGATAACGCATTAATTTCGTATAAAAAGGGAGCTTGAGAACCCACTGTAATTAATAATGTCACCTGTGCCATTGGTTGAGTAACTAATAAATCAACACAAGCAATCCCTCCTAAACTATGAGCTAATATGACTACTGGTGGTTCAGCGTCTTCTATCGTTTTCTGGATAAAATTACGTATTTGCTGGCCGCGACTTTGATAAAGTAGAATATCACCAGGTGTAGGAGTATTTGCTTCAGTAATTGCACCCCTTTTATTCCTCACCCAAGCTGTAGCTGGACCCGCCAATAAGGAAAGTGGTTTCTGGATCCAGTCACCCAATCCCAAGTCTTCCTCCTTACCCAAAGCATTACTTAATAATTCCACGAGTTGATCACGCAATTCCGGATTAGGAAAGATAAAGTCATGGTTATGGTGCTGACAGTCAAACATTGCCTGAGCAATAATTGCTCTTGCGATAGTATCATAACAGTCACTATCTGAATCAGAGACTTGGTTTAATACGTCTTGATAAACAGTACTACTCGTAACATGGCGTCGTGCCTGATCAAACCCCTCTGCTATACCTGCTGATTCTAATTTTTCTTGCAATTCTCCACTAGGAATTAAATCCAGCAACCGGTAATTTAATTGATCACCAGGTTGCTCTCCAAAGGGATTACTATCACCACCAGTCCTAGGTTGTAAAGACAACAATCCCAACTCATAAAGGGGATTGCGATATAACTGCTGCCAAAGAATAATAGTTTGATCCTCTTCTTCTCCCTGATCCAGAGCTAAAGTAGCATCATATGGGGGTATCGAAACCCCTTTAGCATTGAGCTTACTCCCAAATTCCCCACCCCAACAGCAAGGAACAACGGTAATATCCGGACGTTGTTTCGTGACAAACCCCTCAACTATCCTAAAGGTTTGCTCATAGGCAGCTTGCCTAACCCCTGTGCCATGGACAAATACGAGAGTTGTCATAGTTTAGAAGATAGTTGATCAATATCTATATATTTTACCCTCAGCGGTCAGCGGTCAGCGGTCAGCGGTCAGCGGTCAGTGGTCAGCTATCAGCGGTCAGCGGTCAGCGGTCAGTGGTCAGCTTATTTTATTCAAAAGCTGAAAGGTAAGCATATGACCTACTTGAGGTGCTACTTGAGGTGCTACTTGATGTGCCGTCAGCTGATAGCTGATAGCTGATAGCTGATAGCTGATAGCTGATAGCTGACCGCTGTTCGCGTAGCGTGCGCGTAGCGCTTAAGCTTAGATAAAAAAAAATCGGTCAAGTGTTGGTTAACCCCAATGCTTGACCGACTTCTATTGTGTAAACCTAATTGAGTACAGCTTAGCTGTTATCAAATCCAAACAAAAACTGAATCAAGTAATCCATTCTTATCAAGTTACTCAGTAACTGCTTTCCAGCAAGCACATCCTAACTCTGTTTACATTATACTCCTCCACAAAATAACTTGCAAAAAATAACCTCCACAATTCCTGGCCGCCAGGGCGGCAAACCCTGGCAAACCCCTATCCTAGTCTAAGTACAAATACCGAATCAAAGTGGTCATCACCTCACCAGGATTTTCCGTAGGCTCCGGAGTGCTCCACTCATCAGGATAGGCGTATTTAAGGGCATAAATGGCATAAATAGTATGGCGAACTTGTTTAGGAGAACCGATCAAGATGTGCTTGACTTTCTTCGGTTTGCGACCTTGATTGTCAGGGTTTTGATTGTCATCGGAGTTGGGGTTAATGTTTTGATTCATGACTAGTTATTGTTTGAAAAGGTTGATACTATTAAGTTATTAATAAATACATAAGGCGTCAAGGGGTTTAGAAAATTTTTTTTATTACGAAATATGGAGATTGTGGAGAGGGTGGTGAGTGTGGTCATTGTGGAAATTATCAGATATAAAATATTTGTATTTTGTTGATTTTTATGATAACATAAATTCTGTTATTATCAGTTATGTAGGGTGCGTTAGGGACGGGTTTGCCCTGATTTTATCCGTAGTCAGTGTTGGGACATTCCGTCCCGTAACGCACCACTTCCTAGATTTTTTGAAAGCTTGTAAACTGATGTTTATAGCGGTTTTTAGTCTAATCAGCTAAAGAGGATTGTTTCCCTATTGCCTATTGCCTATTGCCTATTGCCTATTGCCTATTGCCTCTTGCCTGCTCCGCTGTATGGGATGATATTAATACCTTTGTGGAATGGGCATCTTGCCTGTTCCCACTGGGTGCATCTCAATGCATGCTGTTTGAACCTGTGGTGCGTTACGGGACGGACTGTCCCAATACTGGCTACTGATAAAATCAGGGCGAGTCCGTCCCTAACGCACCCTACCCAACTTTTTTACTGATGGTGGAATGGGCATCTTGCCTGTTCCCACTCTTATCATTATCGGGGAGAAAAATTAGTGGACAGCCGAAAATACGCCCCAGCAACCCAGCGCAACCGGGAAGCAATTTTACAAGTACTTTTA
>NZ_JAAHHU010001210.1:0-1553 GCF_010672095.1 Moorena sp. SIO3I6
CTGCTCCCTGCTCCCTGCTCCCTGCTCCATAAAAACCAGAAATTTGTACCTCAAAAGTCGTATAATTGCTATAATAGTTATTGGTAATATCGAACCAAATTTACTTTTATGATTACTTTGTATAAGGCACCACCTTTCTGGGGATTACCGAGCATTAGTCCACCCTGTATGAAATTGGAAACTTGGCTGCGTATAGCTAATATTGCTTACGATATCGAGATTCCTAAGGACTTTGCTAAAGCTCCCAAAGGCAAAGTTCCGTTTATAGACTATGAAGGAAAACTGATCGGAGACTCCACCCTAATTATCGAGATGCTTAAGGAAAAAGAGGGCATAGATCCTGACCGCGATTTGACCTCAACCGAAAAAGCAATATCCTTAGCTTTTCGGCGGATGCTGAAAGAAAATACGTATTGGGGAGAGGTTTATATTAGTATGAACATTGAAGAAAACTGGCAAGTATACAAACAAGCATTAACGAATCTCTATTTTGATGGAAGCTCGACACCAGAATCGGAACAGTTTTTCCAACAGGTGCGAAAGTCCATTTCTAATCAGATTTATGAACAGGGAATGGGTCGTCACTCCGAGAAGGAAATTTGTCAAATTATTAATGCTGATTTTCAAGCCCTGTCTGATTATTTAGCAGATAAACCATTTTTTATGGGGGATAAACCGACCACTTTAGATGCAACGGCTTATGGTTATATTGGAAACATGATTTTACCTCCTTTCAAGAGTATGATTATTGATCGCGTATCTCAATTCAAAAATCTCTGTCAATATTGTCAACGGATGAAACAGGAGTTTTTTCCAGATTATTTGCCTTCTTAATCCAGAAAATTTTCTAGGAGATGTGGTAATTGCCTTAAATGTCAAGTAATCACAATAGCGATGTAAGCTATCAGCTATCAGCTATCAGCGGTCAGCGATTAGCGCTACGCGCATATACTTACATAGCGATCGCGCCCCGCGTGACCTACGGTCAATCGCTTTTAGCGTGGCCTTTGGGCCAAGGTCAATCGCATTTTCAATTTACGGGTCGCACCTGTGGAATGGGCAATAAGCATGAAACTGGCATCTTGCGTAGAACTGGCATCTTGCCAGTTTCAATATATTTTCGGGCGGGCAGGATGCCCACTCTACTCCTATTCAGCGCGAAGATTCAGCAAGGCAAGAAAAACGGTTGCTTTAGCAATATCTGCTGGTGAATCAAAATCTTTCTTCTGGGATGAGGCGATTATTGACCTGCTTAGCAACGGATTGCAGTTGTTCTGGTGTTAAACCAACATCTGACCAGAGGGGTGTTTCGATTGGCCCTGGGGCAATAGAATTAACGCGGAGCTTTTGGGGAGCGAGTTGAATGGTCAAAGCTTAATGAACAATAAAGTTTTCAGACTGCTGTCACCTTCTAGACTAAGGCAGTGGGAAAATAGAGTTATCACCCGGTACACCATTCAAAACCCTTAAACACCCATGGCCAAAACTGTTGCTGAAGTTATGACCCGCGAGCCGATCGTGGTGCAGCCCCAAACACCGATCAAGGAAGTCAT
>NZ_JAAHHU010001211.1:0-1549 GCF_010672095.1 Moorena sp. SIO3I6
ATGCTCGTCGTCTTCAAGCAGCCCAAGGGAGCCCATTGGGGTTAATTTTAATCGATTACTTACAGTTAATGGAAGGCAGTGGTAGTGAAAATCGAGTTCAGGAGTTGTCTCGGATTACTCGCTCTCTGAAAGGATTAGCTCGGGAACTGAAAGTCCCAGTGGTTGCTCTGTCTCAGTTAAGTCGAGCTGTGGAATCTCGCACGAACAAACGACCCATGATGTCGGATTTGAGAGAATCGGGTTCTATCGAACAGGACTCGGATTTAATCATGATGCTCTATAGGGATTCTTATTATAACCCAGATTCACCAGATGGAGATACCGCAGAAGTCATTATTGTTAAAAATCGTAATGGTCCGACAGGAACGGTGAAACTTATCTTTAAACCTGGGTTAACCAAGTTCCTGAATATGGCAAATCAAAGAGTGTAACCTACCACAACTGAGGCGTAAGCATATGCGCTATGCGCACGCTGCGCGAACAGCTATCAGCCATCAGCCATCAGCTAATGCGCTAATTGAGGTGCTACTTGATGTGCTTATGGGCGATTAGGAAGCTACGGAACTTTTGAATCAAACAAGTAAGCAAAAGTTTAATCTGAGTTATGAAAAGCTGACTGCTGACCGCTGACGGCTGTTCGCGTAGCGTGCGCGTAGCGCATATGCTTACACTGAGGGTTATTTTGGAATTATTATAGGTCAAAAATTAACGTTATTTTATCTAACGTTATTTACAGGACATAGATTTAATCAAATACTATTTAATCGAATGATTGAGTTCTGCACTTTAGTTTTGTCCCCAGGTTTTATTAATCTTTTGTAACAAAAATGCGATGCTATTTCTAGTGTTATTATGTTAACTAAAACTCCCAATCAGCAAGAAGTCACTAACTGGGAGCAATTATTCAGTTCATCGCTGAATAAGTTAATCAATTGAATTTAATTTACTAGTTAATCTTCAACAATTCCACATCAAAAATCAACGTAGCATTAGGCGGAATCACCCCACCGGCACCACGGGCACCATAACCCAAGTCTGGGGGAATGATCAGCTGACGACGACCACCAACCTTCATAGAACTAACCCCTTCATCCCAGCCTTTAATAACCTGTCCTACACCGATTGTGAAGGAAAAAGGACGATTGCGATCGCGAGAACTATCGAACTTGCTGCCATCCTCCAGGGTACCAGTGTAGTGAACCACTACCGTCTGTCCCTTCTCAGGGGTTGCTCCCTCACCCTCAACTAGGTCAATGTACTTCAAGCCCGACGGTGTTGTAACCGCCTGATCCATATTGGTTTCACTTTCTGAACTAGAATCCATAGCTAGATCTTGTTTATCATTAACATCTGGGTTAGCACTGTTAGCTGTTGTAACTACTTGCGGCTGAGTGTTGGTAATTTCTCCAGCAGTGGTAGATTTTATTAGAGTCGAACTAGGGGTTCCCCCCTAGAACTCTCCTCCAGAACCGGACATGACTGTTCCCAATCATCCGGCTCCTCCTGGCAACATTGTTATTGCTCTCCTTTGTGGGGATATATTGTTCTC
>NZ_JAAHHU010001212.1:0-1549 GCF_010672095.1 Moorena sp. SIO3I6
TCTCACTATCTTTGCCACACTCACCATATTTACTACACTTCCCACACTACCTGCTCCGAAGTCCCTACTCCCTGCTCCCTACTCCCTACTCCCTCAAAAAAAAATTTTCAAAAATTTTCAAAAAATGTTATAATATGGTATTTTTTGTGATACAATGAAATTGTGGAGGTTAAAATCCACGGGAAGAGCCAGCCTAAGAGTTTTCGCAGGCTGGAAGGCTGGCTCTTGGTCCCCTTTACAGGAGATAACTTAATATTATGTCCCATAGATGCCTATACCCATGGGTGATGGTTCGGCTATTGCCACCGATGCCACCAGTCGTTTTCGCTCGGTTTGACAACCCTGCTGATGCTAAGGGCTATGTGCAGGTCCTGAAATTGCTGATGCCTGGTGCCAAGTTTCTAATTTTTCTTGTTCGCGTAGCGTGACCTTTGGTCAATCACGGAGTAATTCCGTAGGGTGTGTTAGGGGCGGGCTTGCCATCATGTTCAACCTCATAGCAAGTGTTGGGAAAGCCCGCCCCGTAACGCACCACCCAAGGTCTCACCCTCATTTTCGCGGTAGCCATGGTTGGGACAGCGCGTCCGAAAATCTTGATCACAGGCAAGATGCCTGTTCTACCAACAACCCAATTCCACCAACATCCCTGTGAGGAAAATCTTGACCACAGGCAAGATGCCTGTTCTACCAAGAATCCAATTCCACCAACATCCCTGTGAAGAAAATCTTGACCACAGGCAAGATGCCTGTTCTACCTACATGCCAATTCCACCAACATCCCTGTGAGGAAAATCTTGTTCACAGGCAAGATGCCTGTTCTACCAAGAATCCAATTCCACCAATATCCCTATGAGGAAAATCTTGATCACAGGCAAGATGCCTGTTCTACCTACATGCCAATTCCACCAACATGCTGGTGACCAAAATCTTGACCACAGGCAAGATACCTGTTCTACCAACATGCCCATGCCACCAATATCCCTGTGAAGAAAATCTTGATCACAGGCAAGATGCCTGTTCTACCAAGATCTCAATTCCAGCAACATGCCAATTCCACCAACATGCCCGTTCCACCCACCGGGTCAAACAGCTGGGGATCCCCCCTAACCCCCCAAAACAGCGGGGGGAATACTTACCACACCTCCCACCCTCCCCGCACCCCACACCCCACACCCCACACCCCACAACCGACTCCCGATTAAACTTAGAAGATAACCTCCACTACCAAGTCGTCATAGTCTAAGTCACCACCAGCAAAAGTATCCTCGAAACCAAACCGATTGTCCCCTAGTAGGCGGACGTGATCAAATTGATCGGGGTTAGCGCTCAAGAAACTAAAGTAGGCATTCAGACCGGAACCCTGCTGATTCGTGGGATTCTGAGTCAGGAACTCTTCAACAGTGCCATTAGCAATTAGGAAGGGAGCTAACAATACACCACCGGATACCCCACTGGCTAAATCTACCTGGTTGGAAACTGCAAGCTCTGTATAACCGGCATCACCAGGGTTGAGATTGCCAATTTTACCACTAGCATCATCAACCTGATA
>NZ_JAAHHU010001213.1:0-1548 GCF_010672095.1 Moorena sp. SIO3I6
CACTAAGACGGGCAAGTGCCTGAAAATTCTCAGAGCTCCGAGACTCTACGAAGCCATGAATATCACTGGAGTGACAGGATTAACTGAGGCACAGAAAGCAACTCTGAAACAGTTGGGTGCGATCGCATAAGTAGGCAACCCCATTAACTAGCCGTGCGGGAAGTCCCACGCTATACCCGTAGGGTTAGCGTGTTTGTTGAAAGCACGGACAGGATAAGCGAAAAGTTTTTCGATGTCTTGACGTGTTACTGTATTATATATATGATAGTAACAAGGTCGATAAAAGAGTTGAGTGCGATGAAACATAAAGCCGTCAAAGTCAGAATCTATCCGACAAAAGAGCAAGTTCAAATATTAGCTCAGCATTTTGGATGTGCTCGCTGGTGGTGGAATTATGCGTTAAATCACTGCATAGAGACTTACAAAGAAACTGGCAAAGGACTAAAGCAATCTGCACTCAACTCTATGCTGCCAAAACTCAAAAAAGAGAAAGAGACTGAATGGCTAAAGGAGTGCTACTCCCAGGTACTGCAAGCCGTGAGTCTCAATATTAGCCGTGCATATCAGAACTTTTTTGAAGGTAGGGCGAAATATCCTAGATTTAAGTCATATCATCATCGCCAATCAATTCAGTACCCCCAGAAAGTCAAGCAAGTAGGTGACTGTCTTAAATTTCCCGGAAAATTAGGATTTGTTAAAGCAGTAATTCACCGTCCACTAGATGGAACAATCAAGACTGTAACGGTTAGCAAAGATCCTTCTGGTAAGTATTATGCCTCTGTTTTGATGGAGTACGATTCCAAGGAATTAAAGCCTTCTAAGGACGGAAGAGTTATTGGCATTGACTTGGGTATCAAGGATTTTGCGATCACCTACGATGGCGATAAGACTTCTAAATTCAGCAATCCCAAGCACTTAGCTAAATACGAAAAAAAGCTAGGTAAAAAACAACGCATTGCAGCCCGAAAAAAGAAGGGTAGTAATGGTCGCATAAAAGCACGTAAGATTGTAGCTAAGGTATATGAACGTATTGGAAATGTCCGTCAAGACTACCTGCACAAGCTATCTAGAAAGATTGTAGATCAAAACCAGGTAGTGGTAGTCGAAAACCTAAACGTCAAGGGCATGGTTCGTAACCACAAATTAGCTAAAGCAATATTTGATCTGAGTTGGGGAACCTTTGTAAATTTCCTTTCTTATAAATGCGAAAAAGAAGGAAAAGTACTGGTCGAGATAGATCGGTGGTTCCCCAGTTCCAAAACCTGCTCTAATTGCCATTACCTAATCAAAGAGTTGCCGCTAGATGTAAGGTCTTGGATTTGTCCAAGCTGTGGCACTCATCACGATAGGGATGGTAATGCAGCTAAGAATATTAGAGCAGAAGGGATCAGAATGCTATCCTCCTCTGGGACGGGGGAGGTCAACGCCAGTGGAGAAGAAGTAAGACCAAAGCGAGGGCGTCCGTCCAAGCTAAGGCATTCTTCGGTGAAACTGGAAGCCTACACTGTACCCAACGGGTCGGTGTAGGTAGTTCACTTGTGCCTAGGT
>NZ_JAAHHU010001214.1:0-1547 GCF_010672095.1 Moorena sp. SIO3I6
TCTGCTATAATAATCGCAAAAACTTTTTCAAATATTTATTGTGGTTAGATAAATTTTTTATACAAGTACTTGACAAAAGCCCGGTTTATATCAATTCAAATAGCAGCACTCTAACCCAACATAAATAACAGTAAGCATATGCGCTACGCGCACGCTGTCTTGATGCAGTCGCTCATGGGGGAAACCACGGCAGTCGCTCATGGGGGGGACCCCCAAGACCGCGCTGCCTTCCCAAGACCGCGCTGCATCGCTACTTGAGGTGCCGTCAGCTATCAGCTTACACAAGACTTAGGCAGCCAATCTATCTGTAGGCTGTCTAAGTCCTGTTCAAATCGGAAAGATTAATCAGGAAACTTGTCTTTCAAACCTTGATCAAACCCTTTATCAAACGTTTGTATATTAGATCTAAAGAAGCCAAAATCCAAAACTATTCTCCAAAATCCTTTCCTGTTGCCTGTTGCCTGTTGCCTGTTTGCTATTTCTCCAAAACTTTTACTTCTAGATAAAGATAAAGGAGCTACAATCCGTAACACTTTCTCCAATAGCGAAGGAAAGAAACGCTGACACCATATAGCTAAATGACTTTGCCATCCCACTAAAATTTCCGATGAGTTCTTCTCCAGTTTGGCGACTAGTACCTTAGCGACTTGTTGGGGAGTCATCGGCAACACCCAGCGAAACAACTGTAATCCTCGCGCCATATCAGTATCTGTTAACGATGGCAGTAAAGCCATTACCCGGATATTTTGTGGCGCTAACTCTCCCCGTAACGCTTGGGTAAAACCAACAATTCCAAATTTGGTAGCGGAATAGCTTGCCATGGTCGGTGCTGCCACCTTACCCATCAAACTAGAAACATTGACAATAGTGCCTTCACGTCGTGCTGCCATGCGTCGCCCAATTAGACGAGTCATTGTGTACATACCCATTAAATTCGTGGCGATTTCTTCCTGTAAGTTTTGCAGTTTGGATTCTAGAAAAGGAGCTTGATGAGCAACGCCAGCACAGTTAACCAACAAATCAATTGGTCCGTAACTTCGCCAAGCTCGTGCGATCGCAATATTGACTCCTACTATTTGGGTTAGATCTAAGACGAGCGTCACAACTAGTACCCCTTGTCGTTCAATCTCAGCCGCCACTTCTGCTAAACGTTGGCGATTTCGCGCCACCAACAGTAAGCGTCTTATTCCTTGTTGGGCTAACTCCAAAGCGATCGCTCTGCCAATACCACGAGAGGCTCCGGTAACCAGAGCCGTTTTTCCCTGAATCTTCATGTGCTACAATACCTATAGTTGAAAACAAACAAGCATCGGATGCGTCGCTAAACCCACTCAGACTCAAATTAGTCGCAGTGAAGTTAGTGACACTGAAGCTATTGACAGTGAAATCTTGCTCCCACGCAAGGGTTATCCGTAGGCAGTTCAAAATTGGTAAAGACTACCTACAAATAAGTGATGGCAACAGCCTTATCCCCGACCCTAGCTATCGGACTATTGGCTAAGGCAGTCAAAGCAGCGGCAATTTGCCATTCAGTCTGGTGGATAACA
>NZ_JAAHHU010001215.1:0-1546 GCF_010672095.1 Moorena sp. SIO3I6
CTTTGTCATTTTTCAATCTGTTGTGCTGTCGCAGTAAAATCCTGTTTGCTTATGATCAAGCCCGTTGGTGTTATCGCCAAACTAGAGGACTCTATAGCCAACTGGAACAAGAGGTTAAAGGTTTCAAGGAATTGGCAACGCAGCGAGACACACGGCTAGAGCAACTGAAGCAGAAACTGACCGAGATGCCATCCAAGACCTTTGACTATGCTGGTTATCTGCGAGACATGGAGGATCACAAAAATGCGATCGCTACCAATGACCACAACTATGACTACTGGCTGGAAAAAATCCGTGAACATAGTCTCGAAGACGATAGTATCAAGTTTTTGGAAGACTTCCTCAACCAAAGAACTAAACGGTTTCAAAAACAGATTGAAACCGACCTCAATTATCTCAAACCCGGTCAGCAACTATTTGACCAGATGCTTGGTAGTATCCGAGGCATTGTGGACATTGAACAGGCAGAATGCGATCGCGCTTTGGAAAAAGCCCTCAGAGATAAGGAGAAGGCTGATCAAGCCCGAGAAAAAGAATTAGAGTCAATTCGGCATCAGGAACAGAAAGCTGCTGAAGAACGAGAAAAACAATTAGAACGTTGGATTGCCCTGGTCGGTACTGGTTTAGCGGTCAGTGGTATTTCGTCCCAAACCGATGCTAAACCGGTAGAGTCTATTATCACCCAACTATTCTCGAAAGAATCCTTAGATTGCCCCACCGCTGGTGTTACACCTTGCTTGACTTACAGTGTCGTGTTTGTGCTAGTTCATGTGGTAGTTGGTTTAATTGCTGCGTTCATTATGGATCGAATTATCAAATTGGTATCAAAATGACTACTAAAGGGAACAGGGAACAGGGAACAGGGAATAGGGAGTAGGGAGTAGGGAGCAGGGAGCAGGGAGCAGATGGATTTTTGAGCGCTTTACACAAGTTAATACAGCGATGCATCAAGACAGAGAATTACTATATTTTTGTCCAGCTACTTACAACCTGAAAAGCTTTTGTAGTAAACTTTTGCCTTTTGCCTCTTGCCTCTTGCCTTGCGCGTAGCGCTATAACTATCAGCTACACAGGATGGTTTCCCCTCTTACCTGCTCCCGTCTTGATGCAGTCGCTCATGGGGGAAACCCCCAAGACCGCGCTGCATCGCTGCTCCCTGCTCCCTGCTCCCTGTTTTAGAGATAATAATTACAGCCATAAAATTTTACTTAGTTGTTAAGGAATCGGTGCTTTGATCAAACAAACTAGGCGGAGTCGGTGCTCGCAATTGGGATTGGTAAGTACAGTAGCAATGGCAAGTTCATTAACACTGTCGCACTTTATTCCATCTACTAGTAATCAAGCTCATGCTCAGAGCAATATCGTACCAGATGATACTTTAGGAGCTAATGGTTCAGTGGTAATTCCTGACGCTTCTGTGAAGGGATTGCCAGCAGAATTAATTGAAGGGGGAGTTCAACGGGGAGTTAACCTATTCCACAGTTTTCAAGAATTCAATGTCTCAGAAGGGTTGCGGGTTTATTTAGCTAATCCAGCTGGCATTGAG
>NZ_JAAHHU010001216.1:0-1544 GCF_010672095.1 Moorena sp. SIO3I6
GTAAGCATTCAGGTGATGGGGTTGACAAAAAGGGAAGGATGAGTAGTAGTGTAGAACCATGGAAATCAAACCGCCAGCTATCCCAAATAGCTTTGAAGCTCTGGAACTGCTGCCCCAATCAGTTCTGGTGGAGCTGGTGCTGCAACAGCAACAAGTGATTGAACAACTGATTGGGGAGGTGGAACGCCTCAAAAGTCTGTTGAACAAAGACAGCCAGACTTCATCAAAACCCCCATCAAGTGATTTAATCAGAAGGTCAGAAAAAAAACCGTCGAAGGAATCAGATTCGCAGAAACGAAAACCAGGAGGACAACCAGGACACAAAGGGAAAACCCGAAAAGGATTTGGGCGGGTTGACCGATATGTAGTAGTCGAACCTCAAAGTTGTCCGATCTGTCAGGGAAATCAGTGGGAAAGTAGGGATTGCTCAACCCGAAGCTATGTGGTGGCTCAACTGGTAGAGCATCCGATCGAAATTGTAGAGTACCAGCAGAGGCGACGGATATGTAATCACTGTGGGACTCTGGTTGGGGGAGAGTTACCCGAGAATGTCATTGCAGGACAAGACTTGTCAGCTAACTTGCAGGCAATGCTGGTTTGGTTGGGACACTACGGTCATTTGTCTTATCAAAAGCAACAGGAATGGTTGCAAGAGTTTGGGAACATCGAGGTAAGTTTAGGAACTTTAGAAGCCACCACCCGGCGAGTCGCCTCTGCCGTTACTCCACATGTGAGTGAATTAAAAGAGTGGGTCAAGAATCAAACTCATGTCCACGTTGACGAGTCTCCATGGTTGGTCAATGGGGTGAAAGAATGGATGTGGGTGCTTTCAGGATACGGATATAGTTTGTTTCATGCCGGGGACACTCGTTCAAGAGCCGAACTTGAATATCTACTTGGTCAGAGTTTTGCAGGAGTCCTCAGTTCCGACGATTTTAGCGTCTACAACGGTTATAAAGTTGCAGCTCAACAAAAGTGTCTGGCTCATCTACGACGACATTTTCAGCAAGTCGCTCGTCTGAAACAGCCTCACCAACAAGGCTTGGGTCAAGCCTTTATTGAGTTGATTGATGAAGCCTTTGCCCAACACCGTCAGTGGCGTGAGACTGGTGAGGCATCAGTTTATGCTTCTTGGGCTGAGTCTTTCAAGGGGCGAGTAACTGAAGCAATTGAGAGCTGGAGTTCAAGAGCTGGTCATGCTGCGGGGTTGTTGCTCAAGTCTTTGAGGCACAAGTCCGAGCAATGGTGGTATTTCCTAGACTACCCACAAGTCCCACCCGATAATAATCGGGCAGAGCGCTCTTTGCGTTTGGCAGTGACTAAGCGTAAAGTCGCAGGGGGGTCTCGCTCCTGGAATGGGTTTGAGCGTTCAGCAACATTATTAAGTGTGATTCAGTCTTGTCGTGCTCAAGGGCGTAATACCATAAAGTTCCTGAGTCAGGCTGTGTCCTTAGCAGTCAGGCAGCGTTCTCACGAATTGTCTCTGATTCCGCTTTTGAAGTGAGTGGGGTGACTTTGTCAATCTCTACACCTGAATGCTTACG
>NZ_JAAHHU010001217.1:0-1544 GCF_010672095.1 Moorena sp. SIO3I6
GATTTAGCGTTTTGACCAGTTGTGGTGAAGAAGCGGTATTTCTGGTTCTAGCTAGTAAAGCAGCTAAGCAGGGAGTATTGATGTTAGAAATTAAACGAACTCTGGCTGAATTAAAACCAATGTTGCTATACTAAATTTGTGAAAATTACTCTACTAATACCTTTGGTTTATAAAAGGGATAAATTATAGTAATTGATAGTCATTGGTAATGGCTTATAGATAATGGGTAATGGGTAATGGGTAATGGGTAATGGGTAATGGGTAATTAAAAGACTAGTATTAATTATCCATTACCCATTACAAATGGTAAATTTTTTTGAAAATTGTTGTTCGCGTAGCGTGGCCTACGGCCAAGGCATCCTGGATTATTGGTATAACGTCAGTGGGTGTGTGAAATTCAATGTAAGCTATTTTTTGTTTAAGGTTGACCACTAACAGTCAACCATCAACCGTCAACCGTCAACCCTCAATCGTCAACAAATTACCTTGATTCACCCCAACCTACTGGCACAGTTGATAACCTGTAGTATTTGCTAGGGAAGTATAACCCAATGGACAATATACGGATTGTAGTAACGGGAACAATAGGGGCTGGCAAATCTACTTTTGTCAGAACATTCAGCGAAGGTGCGGTTATTGAAACAGAACGAACGGCTACGGATGCCACATCATTGTTTAAGAAAAAAACGACTGTTGCCTTAGACTTTGGTTTGCGTCCCTTAAATCGGAACTTGGATTTGCACCTGTATGGAACTCCTGGTCAAGCTCGCTTTGATTTTATGTGGGACATTTTGATTCGCCGAGCTCACGCCTATATTTTATTAATGGCAGCTAATCGAAGCAGTGATTTTGCTAGTGCTCGTCAGATTCTATCGTTTATGCAAGAGCGGGTCACTATTCCAATGATTATTGGTCTGACTCATACTGATGTTGCAGGGGCATGGACTCCAGAGGAAATTATGATGCGCATGGCATACATCGGCGATCCTAATCAACCCCCGATTGTGGCTGTTAATCCCAATAATAAGACCTCAGTATTTGAAACTGTAATGATTTTGATGGCTCAGATGCTTTCCCAAGGGAGTGTTATTGAAGGTGCTAGGAAAGAAAAGGTAAGTAAGCCAGCTCCGGTACCTGTTAAGAACCAATATCATTGGCCGAATCCCCAGTTTTTATAAGGGGGTTAGTTAGCGAGTAAGCTATCAGCGATTAGCGCTACTTGAGATGCTACTTGAGGTGCTATCAGCTATCAGCTATCAGTTATCAGCGATTAGCGCTAATCGCTGATAAGTTCTACCAGACTTTTCCAAGTTTTTGGCTTAAGCTCGCCGTTAAGGAGGGTGTCATTCAGCCCTGGTTTGCGCTATATAAACTTAGGCTATTTAGAATGTCTTTGATTGGTTGTTTGACCAAATCAAATGGCTTCTTAATAAAATAAACGTGAAGTATTGAACCTACTACTGCCGCAATAGTTTTGCCTTGGCAAAATAGATAAGCTTTACCATTTTCTATTTTGCTATCAAGAACGTTTATTATTTTATCTA
>NZ_JAAHHU010001218.1:0-1538 GCF_010672095.1 Moorena sp. SIO3I6
CCCAATTTTGGGGGACTTTCGTGAATCTGTTCCCCCCAGTATTGGGGGGTTAGGGGGGCAAAAGCAACTAAACTTCGTAAGTTTTATCTGATTAGATTATTAGCCTTAAAAACTATAACACAGAGCGCTATTATCTATTCCTCACCTACAACCAAATCCCACAGCGCATCAATACCACTGCCCACATAGTCTGAATCTTGGTGTTGTTCAATCCATTCAATTACAGTAGGGAGAATATGATTAGATGTTTTACCCAATTGACCTAAGGCTTCGCTTGCCCACCGACGCACACGATAATGCTCATCCTGAAGCCTTGGTAAGAGGGCGTTGACTACCGGTTCTGAGCTGTTGCCTAATTTACCCAAGGCTATGGCTGCCCACCGACGTACACGAGAATCATCATCCTGAAGCTGTGCTAGGACGACCTTGACTACGGTTTCTGAACTGTTGCCCAATTTGCCTAAGGCCAAGGCTGTCCACCGACGCACACCAACATCGGTATCCTGAAGCTGTGCTAGGAGGGCGTTGACTATGGTTTCTGAGCTATTACCCAATTTGCTCAAGGCATCGGCTGCCCCCCCACGTACAGCAGCATCGGGATCCTGAAGCCTTGCTAGGAGGGCGTTGACTACGGTTTCTGAGCTATTGCCCAATTTGCCTAAGCCATAGGCTGCCCCCCCACGCACACTAGCATCGGGATCCTGAAGTCGTGCGATTAGAGCCCTTACTACAGTTTCTGACCTGTTGCCCAATTTGCCCAAGGCCACGGCTGCCCTCTCACGCACACTAGCGTCAGAATCCTGAAGTCGTGCAATTAGAGCCCTTACTACGGTTTCTGAGCTATTGCCCAATTCGCCCAAGGCTATGGCTACCCTCCAACGCACATCAGAATTCTCATCCTGAAACCTTGCTAAGAGGGCGTTGACTACGGTTTCTGAGCTATTGCCCAATTCACCCAAAGCATCGGCTGCCCTCCAACGTACATCAAAATCATCATCCTTTAGCCGTGTCAACAATATTTTAATTACCTGATCTTTTTCCCCTAACTCAGCTCGGTAGTTAAGCAATCGCCACTCATCAATTCGATGGGATTGCTGTTCTAACAATTCCAATACCTGTGCTTGAAAATCCGTTTCATATAAACTACAAATTATCTGAAAAACCTGCTCATCAACCCTCTCGCCAACCCGCTCTTTACTACTCACCTCCAACTCAAGCAACCCCTCTAAAATTTCTTGCACCAACTCACGATCAGCACCACGCAAATTCTTCGGGTCTTCTGCCAAACAACTACCAGCAAACAACAAATCCCGATGCAACCACTGCTCATAGTTACTATTTTTAGTCAAAACTGCCCGAATCGCCCTCGCTGCCTTTTTCGGTTTTTGTTGCGCTATCAGCAATAATAACACTTCGCGCCAGTGGGAGTCATGCAAATGCTCCCGAATCTCATCCAAAACAATATCAAAATCCCCCTCATTATCCGCCTGATAGTCAATCTCTTCAGCACACAAATATTCCTGAAACGTCTTATGGAA
>NZ_JAAHHU010001219.1:0-1537 GCF_010672095.1 Moorena sp. SIO3I6
GGTGTACAATTTAGCTATCATTTTTGTTTGATGGGGTCGCGGTGAGAATCTCTCTCATCTTTTCTGACCCCATTTTCTCAGATTTCAGTCCCACTGTGCTTTTCAACTTCCATGTCACCCCTTCAGCAGTGGTCTAAATGTAGGTGTGAAAGCATAACAGTAACATTTTTATCACGAACGCTTTCTCTGTCTATTTTTCTAACCCCAGTGCCTAAGTCGAACAAAACAATATCTCTATCATTTACGAATACCCCTACAGAATTAGTAGCACCTGATGTGCTGTCAAACCAACCGGAAGTTCCATAAAATACGATTTCAAATGCTTTAGTCTCCTCTTTCATCAAAGTATCTCCTTATTTTTACAGCATATTCGTTGTTTTCATCGTACCATTGCCATGCTCCCCATTGATTAATTTTTAGATAATCAGCGATCGCAAAACTATTGTCCTGAATTAATTTGTGGCGATCAGAATAGCGACGATTTTTATAATCTCCCTGAACAATATGATAAATCGTATTTTCTAGGTAAGACACTCGTCCTTTAATGGTATGAAAAACTTTGTCTCCCCAAGAATGATATAGATTAGAAAACGTATGATTTAAAAAAAGCGCTTTAACAAAAATCGAATGATATCCCATAGCAGAGGCCAATAAAACCTTGTCGCCACCTCCCAAAATCATAAAGTCGGGGAAGCCTATTTCTCTAATCGTGGTCGCCTTTGCCGCCCATCCAAAGCCCGGATTACATCCAAGACTTAAGCTGATGCCACTTTTACTGAAATAATCCTTAACTGTAATATCGCGATTGAAAGTCGTGACCACGGATTTGCGGCTAAGTCCAGTTAGATAAAAATGGCCATTCTCAAGCTTTACATCTTCGACTCGATTGAAGATCTGAACCAGTCGGTAGCTTTCCAGTTTCTCTTTTAATTGCTCTTGCCAACCCTTGTTAGTAAAAAGGAGATCGGCATCAGCCCAAACAACATATTGATGCTTTTCATTCAAATGGGATAACGCTACGTTATAGAATCTTTCTTTTTGCCAAAGTACAGAAGCAGAGGTAATCTTGATTATTTTAAGATTCTGCGAGGAAACAATACTGTCAGTATCTAAGCCATAACAAACCAGGATTATATCAACGTCTTCCCTTAAGTAAGCTAGTGCTTTGACAAGAGCCATATACCTGGATTTATTTTTTGAAAAATTAAAATAAGCTAGAATAACGACCGTATCCATAACTGCAGTGAGCCTTTTCATTGGTACTACTATACAATGGAAAAGCTATACCCATAAAAAATATATAGGAACCCTAAATCATTTGACAACTGATTTAGGATTCCTAATATAGCCACTAATTGCATTATAGTGGTTTTTAATTAGGTGAGGTACATGTTTTTAGGGAGTAGGGAGCAGGGAGCAGGGAGCAGGGAGCAGGGAGCAGTGAAGTCAGAAGAGGTAAGAGGTAAGATGGTAAAAATTTTGTGTACCTCATTAGACTAAAACAAAGCTAGATTGTTCGATGACCAAATGGCTTCTA
>NZ_JAAHHU010000122.1:0-12104 GCF_010672095.1 Moorena sp. SIO3I6
CTTGTCCACCCAAAAAACCCATGCTACGGCTACGGCTGATCACGGCACCTACCTTACTAGTGGGGTCACTGATCAGCAAGGCACGACTGGTGTGGGGTGTCACGCTAACGACTCTACCCACTACACCCCCAGGTGCCATAACAACGAAGCCCTTTTTGATCCCAGCTTCACTCCCTCTTCCCAGAATGATTTCTTGCCACCAACTATCAGCGCTACGTCCCACAACAGGCGCAACAATTCTTAGTTTATTCTGGGTTTTTTTATAACCTAACAGCTCTTTTAGCTTCTGGTTTTGAGTTTTGAGTTCCTCTACCTGCTGTTGTAGTTCCAGTGTCCGCGCATTAGAGAGGCTTTCTTCTTTAGCAGGTAGCGATTGAAAAGGGCGGCTTATCAATTGATAGATTTCAAAAATTGTTGCACCCTGAGTTCTTCTAAGTAACCAAGCAGCAATGAGGGTAAGACTCCCCAGCATAATTGCTACTCCATGTCTCCCCCACCAGCGACGCAGCATGTACATAGCCTATCCATAAAATAGTCAGATTTTGGCTAACCAGTAAGTTTTTACACTAGCCACACTCAATCTACACTCTTCATATATTTAAGAAAAATACTCTTTAAGGTTGATGTTTAATAGCTGACCACTACATATTACGGGAACGCCCACTAAACACCCGCTCTAACTGTTTGTAGTTCTCTAATACTCGACCAGTTCCCAAAACAACACAGCTGAGGGGATCAGCTGCCACATGGGTGACAATGCCACTTTCATGACTAATAAGTGTATCTAATCCTTTCAATAAAGCACCACCACCCGCCAGCATAATACCTCTATCAATAATATCAGCCGCTAGCTCGGGGGGAGTCCGTTCTAGAGTGCGCTTAACAGCATCAACAATAACAGAAAGGGGTTCTGCCATACTTTCACGAATCTCTGGTCGTTTGATCGTGACAGTTCGTGGTAAGCCAGACAGCAAGTGTAATCCTCGCACCTCCATGGCAGCTTCATTATCCTCAGGTGTTGGATAGGCTGAGCCAATGCGGATTTTGATGTCTTCTGCTGTCCGTTCCCCAATCACTAGGTTATGGACTTTTTTCATATACTGAGTAATCGCTTCACTCAGTTCATCTCCCGCCACACGCACTGATTCACTTAGAACTGTTCCCTGCAAACTGAGAACTGCTACCTCAGTGGTGCCTCCACCGATATCAATAATCATGTTACCGGTTGGTTCTGCTACAGGTAATCCAGCACCAATGGCTGCTGCTACTGGTTCATCAATTAACCTAACTTCTCTAGCACCAGCCTGTAATGCGGCTTCCATGACGGCTCGTCGTTCCACACCTGTAACACCGCTAGGGATACCAATCACAATCCGAGGTGAAACTAGGGCTTTGCCTTCGTTTACCCGCTGGATGAAGTGCTTCAGCATCAGTTCAGCGGTATCGAAGTCGGCAATCACACCATCCCGTAAAGGACGTAGGGCAACTACATTACCTGGGGTTCTTCCCAACATCTTTTTTGCCTCTTCGCCTACGGCTAGAGGAAGCTTTTCGTCTTGATCAATGGCAACCACAGAAGGCTCTTGAAGAACAATGCCCTTACCAGATACATAGACTAAGGTGTTAGCTGTACCCAGGTCTATACCCATGTCCCGTGACAGGGAAAAGTGATTCAAAATACTCACTAGTTTCTACGCCTCACAAAATGCTGTGTACAACCGAAATTGCACCGGAACTGTAACTGAGGTGGATTCTATTATGTTTTTTCCAGTTAGTCTAGTACGCTAGTACACTAGGTGATCATGATTCTCCGGATACTATTTGGAAGAAATTTCTGCAAATACACCTAGCTGCAAATACATAACGGTTTCACCGGCTCAAGTTAAGCTCAAGTTGACTAGAATACTCTGGATGATTGACTTGCTTCGGTCACTTAAAATAAGTCTTAAAATAAGTTAGTAATTGTTATACACCAGCTCAATCTGCTATTGTAGAGCCATAATCAGTACAAAAGTACCAATATAACTATGAGTCTCAATGTTGTCCATTTAGTCGGTCGTGCAGGTACAGACCCAGATGTTAAGTATTTTGAGTCTGGCGGTGTATTGTGTAAACTGGCCCTGGCAGTGAGACGACGGACACGCAATAGTGATCAGCCTGACTGGTTCAACTTAGAGATTTGGGGGAAGACGGCGGAAGTAGCTGCTAATTATGTGCGTAAAGGTAGCTTAATTGGTGTAAAAGGGTCTTTGAAAATTGACACTTGGAGCGATCGCACCACCGGAGCTGATCGCTCACAACCTGTGATCCGAGTAGAGCGCCTTGATTTACTTGGCTCTAAGCGTGATAGTGATCCGAGCGCTGTAAGTAGCTATGATAACACCGAATTTTGAATAGTTTTGATTTACACTCACACCTCTTTACTAGTCTAGCTATTAGCTTCCCAGGAAGCTAATAGCTCATGAGTATAGGTAACGCGAGTTCTTCCTTCGGTCGTCGCCCTAAGTATAAGCTAAAACACTTATGGCTAAAATACTTATGGTTAAAATACTTAGTTCTACTGCTTAACTAATGCTATGAACTAGATGTATTGCTTTTCAGCCAATTCCTGTGTAATGGTTATTACTTACCAGTTGCCGATCACTAGTTGCACATCCTTAAGACCACATTTTCTGATCCTACAGGTTCACCAAGAAGCCGTCTTACCTCAGTTTATGACCTGGCTAACCAGGTGGGCACCGTCGAATCTCGCTTGAAGTTTCTGGGTATTTTCCCAGTCTACTGCCGCCAATCCGATTAGTTCCCTTATATATATGAGCATAGATCAAAAAACACTATTGGCAGTCACCAACTTCCCAGTAAAACCTGCTGACTCTATTGTAGTAGTTGATCAAAATATGTGCAACATCTAGGTGTTTGAGCACGGAAATGCCTAGCAGGAGAAAATAGTGTAAGACTTGACTGATTTTATTGATATTGGAACTATTGCGTGACTACAATCATTTCCTTAAATACTAACCATTTCCAAACCTTAGACTTGTCTCCAGCTCAGACAGTGATTGAAGGGTGGCTGCAAGACGGTGCGATCGCAAACTATGAGCAGCAGCTAGGCTTTAAGATTGATTTTGATTGCGATCCTGAGGATCCTCGGGAATTCTCAGAAATGCCAGAGGTGCGGTTATGGTTTGTGCGCTTGGATGCTACCTATCCCTGGTTACCTTTTCTACTAGATTGGAAATCTGGGGAATTCGTCCGCTATACTGCTATGCTAGTGCCTCACCAATTTAATCGTACAGAAGGCATCCAGTACAACTCTGAAGCCTTAGAAATCTTCGTGATGCAGAAAATCTTTGTACTAAGTCAGTGGTTAAAGGAGTGGGGTATACAGAGCCCATCCCGCCTCAAGTCGATGGCTCAGTTACTCGGCTATGAACTAGATGATACTTTGTTTAATCTGATCGAGACCTCAGGGGGTGATATCAAGTCTGGTTGAATACCCATCATAAAAAAGATGGATAGAAAGATGGGGAGATGAAGCCGGGGCTGATCAGTATAATAAATGCTATCTTGGCATAAGAAATACTATGAATGGGCAGCTTATGGCTGTGCAAAGTATAATGTCACATCGGGTTGATGATCATCTCAATCAACCCCTATAGCGTCAGCTTCCCATCTTAAACAGAGTTTGGGGAAAAGAGAAAAGCGGCTGATGATTTCCTCAAGACATACTGGAATTATACTAGCTACCCCAAATTTGCTCTAATACAGTTTCCGGTTTGATATCGGCAATCCGACCGGTAGGTGATTGAATACCGTATACCCCCTCCTTGGCAGGTAGTAGTTTGTTTGCCTCTGTCGGACCAAACAAGGCAATGGTAGGAGTACCAACAGCTACAGCTAGATGCATCGGTGCACTATCGGTACACAGCATCAAATTAGCACCAGCAATCATGGCTGCCAATTTACCAATATCTTCTGGAGCAGTAACCTTGAGGTCACGATGGTCCTCCATCATCGCCTGGCACCATTCTGCATCCTCTGGCCCTTTTAGCAAGACAATGGGCAAATCGGGTTGTTTTTGGCGAATGTCTTCAACAATCTTCTGCCATTTCTCAACTGGGTAGATTTTATCAATTCCTTGGGACAGAGCGAGTTTACTAGAACCGCCATGAATAAGAATGTAGCCAATTTCTGGAATCTCTAGCTGTTGCTGTTGAGCTTCTGCCCATTCAATATCTGATTTGGGAACCCTAACAGCGAGTTCTTGACAAGGAACGTTAATACCGAAACCTAGTAGTAAGTCATGGTACATATGGGCAGCATACTGCTCAGTTTTTAGGGGCACAGGGTTGGTAAAAAACAAATCCCTTGAACCAGCTTGGTAACCAATTCGACGCACAATACCAGTCATCCAGAGCAACAGCCCAACTGACCACCGACGTCCTAGGGTCATGGCAGCATCGTACTCGCGATCGCGGATCACTCCCAACAAGTTACCAAAATCTGCGAGACCATTGCGGTCTTTAAAATCAAAGGTTAGAACTTCATCGACTGACTGACAAACCCGATAAGCCCCCTTGGCTCGCGGTTCCACAATAACGTCAATCTCAGCTTGGGGATAATACTGTTTTAGTTGTGAGAGGGTGGGAAAGAACAGGATTTGGTCGCCAATTCCACCAGGAACAAGGGCTAGTATTCTCATCTCAAATTACTTGAGCTTACGGATCAGATTAATTTTAACTTGACGCTGGAAGGACTAATTCTGAATTCTATCGAGGGCATATTATCCTAAGCTCAGGCATGAAGCAGCAGCTAAGAGGTAGAAAATCGTGCATTTATTAATTCCAGCAGCCGGAATGGGACGACGGATGGGGAGCGATCGCAATAAGCTTCTTTTAACACTTCTAGGTAAACCAATACTGGCTTGGACACTGCTAGCAGCAGAGAAAGCCAGTAGTATTACCTGGATTGGGATCATCGGACAACCCTATGACTGGCCAGATTTTAAAGCAATTCTAGCTGAACTTGCCCTATCTAAACCTGTGGAGTTGATTGAGGGGGGGGAAACGCGGCAAGAATCTGTCTATAATGGCTTGCAGGCTTTACCAGCAGAAGCCGAAAGGGTGTTGATTCACGATGGTGCTAGATGCTTAGCTACCCCTGAGTTACTGGCACGGTGTGCCGAAGTCCTAATGGCTTGTCCCGGTCTAATTGCCGCTGTGCCAGTCAAGGATACGATTAAAGTGGTGGATGAAGCCAATCTTGTTCAAGATACACCCGATCGGAAGGGATTGTGGGCAGCACAGACACCCCAGGGATTTGAGGTGAAGTTGTTGAAACAGTGCCATGACCAAGGACGTAAGGCTGGCTGGGAAGTTACGGATGATGCCGCTTTGTTTGAACGGTGCAGCTTGCCAGTCAAGATTGTGGAAGGGGAGGAGACCAATTTGAAGGTAACTACCCCAGTAGATTTAGCGATCGCAGAATTTATCTTGCGCCAGCGTTTTGATCTCAGTGAGACCAAATCTAGTTAATTAATTAATTGATTATAATTAATCATCGTTTATGTTGCGCCAGGGAATGGAAAATTTCCACGTACCAAAAATAAAATTACTATGGACATCCAACAACGCCACCCTTGGCCAGTCAATAGTGAAGAAGCTAAAGCAATTCAACAACAACTACAACCTGAGGTAATTTTTGAAGATCAGTTGGGGGAAGTGCAGTATGTTGCGGGTGTAGATGTAGGTTTTGAGGAGGATGGCGCTATATCACAGGCAGCAGTAGCAGTTTTAAGCTTTCCCGACTTGCAGCTGAGGGAAAATGCGATCGCATCCAGACCCACTACCTTTCCCTATGTACCAGGCTTCCTATCATTCCGAGAAGTCCCTGTATTACTGGATGCTTTGGAAAAAATTAGCATTATCCCTGACTTAATTTTGTGTGATGGTCAGGGAATTGCCCATCCTCGTCGGTTTGGTCTTGCCTGCCATCTGGGGGTACTGACAGATATTCCCACCATTGGTGTGGCTAAGTCCCGATTCATTGGTTATCATGAGGAGTTGCCCGAAAACAAAGGTAATTGGCAACCGTTGAGCCATGATGGAGAAATCATTGGAGCCGTTGTGCGTACTCGGACTGGAGTTAAGCCAGTCTATGTTTCCATTGGTCATCGCATCAGCTTACCCACAGCAATTGATTATGTGTTGCGCTGCACATCTAAGTATCGATTACCAGAAACAACTCGCTGGGCTGATCAACTAGCATCAAAGAGAAGTTAGAAGTTAGAAGTTAGAAGTTAGAAGTTAGAAGTTAGAAGTTAGAAGTTAGAAGTTAGAAGTTAGAAGTTAGAAGTTTCCATTCTTAATTCTTCATTCTTCATTCTTCATTCTTCATTCTTCATTCTTCATTCTTCATTCTTCATTCTTCATTCTTCATTCTTTTGGTAATACCTCTTCTTCTAATCGATTAACCCGTTCCTTGAGTTCTATTACTAAGGTAGCAAGACGCTTAAACATTGGGTGTTCAGGGTCTACCCTGCTATAGGTATCAGTTGGTGATTGTATGTGGTGTTGACTGGGTCGATTACTGTCAGGAATTGACTGGCTGACCTGACGTAACTGAGACTCTAACTGATTGATTTTAAATCTCAAGTTAGTTATCTCAGATTCAAGAGAAGCAATCCGGGATTCTACAACAGTTATAGAAGCTGTGGCGGGTGGAACAAACTGTGAGATAAAAATTCCTAAGATTAATCCAAAACCGAGTATTACGATTGTTCGTTTCAAAGTACTTCCACCCCATTAGTTATCTTACTACCCATTATGACTATAGCAGTTTTCAATTAGGTGAGGTACAAATTTTTGGGTAATAGGTAATAGGTAATAGGTAATAGGTAATGGGGAATCCGGAATCGGGAATCCGGAATCGGGAATCGGGAATCCGGAATCGGGAATCGGGAATCGGGAACAGGGAAAAAATCCTGTGTACCTCATTAGGTTAGAACCCGCTATAGTTCATGTGGACTTTCATTGTAAGCATTGAACTATTAGCAGTTAGCTGAAGGGCTAAAGGCATACTATTAATGGCTGATAGCGGATAGCGGTAGGCTGAATAGTTACATTGATAGTTACATTGGGATAGCCAAGATCTAACAAAAAGAGCGAGTCACTTATGAAATCGCTCTTTTTGATAAGGGGATAAATAGTTAAGGACAAAGTAGAATTATAAATTTGTCTGAGGGATATTTTAACCCAAAGACATAGCTCCTTAGACATAGTTTGTCTCTCCTCCCTGATTGATTGATCAGGTTTTAGGCTGTTTCCAACCAGTCATAAATTTTATCTAATTGCTCCAGAGTTACCAAACCATACTGCCAAAGAATCATTGGCCAAAGTCCTGGATCTTGTTCCCGGTGTCGTTGTGCGATCGCAATTGAATCTCTTGAAATTGCTAACTCTTCTTGGAGAAAATGCAAGAATTTTGTATAGGTTTTTGGTGCCATTAGTTGTCTTTCACCTCCTTTAATAGGCTCTATTTTGGAATTAGTAATCTGAATGTGTAAACCATCAGTAGCCACTATCTCATCTGTCCACTAGGAAATTACAAGCGTCGGTTATAACTGACATAGAAACAGTCAGTAATTTTCAGGTTTTAAGGATAATTAATCCCATAGGAAAAGAGTTAACTTTCCCAATCATCACCCGACTAGGGTTTAGGATGACAGGACTAGCACTCTAGTACCCCTGTGTAAATTTTCAGGGTTACAAGGCTGATTACCTGTGTCCTAAATCACTGCTAACCTGAGATTTTCGTCAACCTAGAACAGCAATATTATGTGTCTTGATGCAGTCGCTCATGGGGGAAACCCCCGCAGGTCGGCGCTGCATCGCTTTCTTTCCAGTATCGAGATGAAATACCCTACTAGCATCACCCCTAGACCTTGCCAACACAGTGAGTTGGCAAGACCCTGGTAGCTCATATGGTTAAGTCAAGCAAAATTCGACAGTTTTAAATACACACTCCCTAAGGCGCTTGAGTGACAAGCGTCTGTCAAGTTAAAAACTTTGGCTGGCGTACGCTATAACTGACTACTCTCTCACACCATCAACTTAGCGATTCACCGCTAAGACTCAGTAGCGTCACCCCTACCCTTGTTTTCCCAACCTTGATTAATTATGTCAAGGGTAGCCATTAGTAATCAAGGGTATAGTCATTTGCGAGATTTTTACATCTGTCTTAGGAAAGATTACCCTAATTTAGCTTAATCCGCCAGAAGCCCCACGACAGAGGTAAGCATTTAACTATAACTCCGAAACGTAAGTAATCGCTTACTTCTGACTTCTGACTTCTTACTTCTAACTTGCGCGTAGCGCTATATTAGTTAGGTGCGGTAGTACTCCCATCCAGAAATTTGACATTTACCTGGTCACCTACTTTCAGACCCAGTTCAGCCGCACGTCCGCCACGAAGTTCAATCACTTGGTCAATAATTTTCATTCCTGGACCATAGGTAGGGCATTCATCGGTTTCGCAGGGGGGGACAGATTTTGCGATCGCTTTTACTTCCCCATTTCTTAGAAAGACCATATCCAGCTCGATTTTAACATTCTTCATCCAAAAGCTGACAGGTCGTGGTGGGTAGAAGCCAAATAACATGCCCCGATCCGGTGCTAGAGATAGGCGATACATCAACCCCATTGCCTTTTGCTCACGGGTCTGTGCCACTTCCAGCGAAATCCGCTCACCTGCGATTTCAGCTTCAGCAGAAATTGGTAACATTTGACCTAATTTGGTTGGTGATTGTGATACTGATGGCGCTGTTGCTGGCGGTTGACCAGATTTGACAGAGTTACTATTTATAGTGTCTTCTGGAACTGACCCTGCTGAACAGCCCATCAGTAAAATACTTAGTGCTATTGAACATAGAGTGATTTGAAACTTCATAGCCCTTTTCCCTATTATCAAGTATCAAGTATCAAGTATGAAGTGGGGAGTCGGGAGTCGGGAGTCGGGAGTCGGGAGTCGGGAGTCGGGAGTGGGAAGTGCGAACCATGGCATTGATTGGTTACTCAGCCACTAGTATAGTTTCACCCAACACCGTTCAAGCTCCAACTTCTAACCTCCAACCTCTAACCTCTAACCTCTAACCTCCAACCTCCAACCTCCAACCTTGGCCTTTGGCCACGCTACGCGAACAACCTCCAACCTTGGCCTTTGGCCACGCTACGCGAACAACCTCCAACCTTGGCCTTTGGCCACGCTACGCGAACAACCTTCAACCTTGGCCTTTGGCCACGCTACGCGAACAACCTTCAACCTTGGCCTTTGGCCACGCTACGCGAACAACCTTCAACCCCACAACCCTAAGCCTCCCGCAACACATAACCAACACCACGCACTGTCTGGATTAATCGCCTTTCACCTTCATCTTCTATCTTGAGACGTAAATAGCGAATATAGACTTCGATGACATTGGACTCTCCCATAAAGTCATAACCCCAAACATTTTCCAAAATTTGTTCGCGAGTTAATACTTCCCTGGGATGGCTGATCAAATACTTGAGCAGCTCAAACTCTTTCATGGTCAAATCAATAACCCGTCCATTGCGCATTGCTCTACGCTGGCTTAGGTCTAAAGTTAGTTCTCCAAACCTAAGCTGCTCGGAGCCTCCTGTTTTTGGCTCTAGATAAAGGCGCACCATTTTCACAAATGGTTCTGTGCGATAGGGTTTCAGGAAATAATCATCAGCTCCTGCTTCTATACAAGCCACTCGATCCTCTACTCGGTCATGAGCCATCAGCATGATTACAGGTACGCGAGAGCCTTCACGTCTGAGCTGATCGCATAATCTCAGCCCTGATTCTCCTGAAAGTGCTCTATCCACAACCACCATTGCTGGCTGGAGTTCACAGGCTTGATGGCAAGCAACGGTGGCATCAAGGGCAATGACGGTATGATAACCTGCTTCTTTCAAGTCCTGACTCAGCCGTTCCGCCAATATTTGATCGTTTTCTACAACTAAGACACAGGGATTCCTTTCCAGGGTCAGATTTGGCATAGATAATGCTTGTCAGCACAAGCTGCATATAACTATGGTGAATACCAACCCTGTTTTAGCATGTCCTCATTAAATCCTGCTGAGTGGGTAAGTTGTAAAAAAAATAGCCGTAGAAATACTATCCACGGCTATTTAAATGACTTATGTCACTTAGTTCCCAAACCGAAACTGATGTGATCCTATTTGATTGACCTTGGTCTTTCGGCCACCCTACGGGACCAGACCGGAGCCAAGGCTCTGGGGGGAAGCCCCCCCAGAAATTTAAGGTGTTATGGCAACAGCCAATACTTCATCATGGTTGTCTTCACTTCTCCTGGCGTTTCAGTAGGCTCCAGAGGGCTCCAGTCGGCAATCTCCCCATAGCCAAGGGAATAAAACCTTTGCATACTATAGATTACGGCTTGACGAGGACCTTTTAGAGTGTGCTCAACAGGTTGTTTCTTGAGGTTTTGGTTAATTTTTTTTGACATAAGTCGAAACTTGAAATCATTGTGGGTTTATATTGATTATTGTAATGATTATAGTTTAAGTTGTCAAGGGTTTTTAAAAATATTTTTGGGGAAGTTTTAGAGGTAATAAAAAAAAGCGATCGCTCTTAGCGGAAGCTGAGGCCTTTGGCCACGCGGGGCGCGTTCGCTTCATCGCGTAGGGTCTCTTTCAGAGAATACCGTAAGCTATCAGCTTAAGCGCTACGCGCACGCTACGCGAACAGCTATCAGCTATCAGCTAATGCGCTACGCGCACGCTACGCGAACAGCTAATACGTCGAAGCCTGTGCCACCAATTCCCGATTACCTATTACCCATTACCTATTACCTATTACCTATTACCCATTACCCATTACCCATTACCTATTACCTATTACCCATTACCCATTACCTTGTTTTAAGCTGACCGCTGACTGCTTACAGTTTGATTAATTTCAATTTCTTCAATCAAACGCTCAATATCTGTGATAGTTTTGCTAAAGTTTACTTGACCGATAACTTGCCATTTTAGTTGAAGCTTAGGGGTATTATTCAGATAATCGTAGCTACCTTCAAGGATAGTAATTTGGCTAATCGTGTGGGTTGTAGCTGTTTGTTGTGCTTGATAATTGTTAGCCGTTGATAAATTATAATTTTCGATTAGTTCTTTGTCGTTAGTTAAAATAACCCCTGTCGTCAGGGAAGCTAATTTTTCTAAGTTAGTTAGGTCAGCGTCGCAGATATCGATGAAAAATTCTTGTTGAAATTCCCTGCATGTAGTAATTATTGTGGGGTTTTGTTGCTCCGGATGTAACTGTTGTGGATGGGTTGATCTAAATGTTGAGGAAATTTCCCATTTACCGGGATAGATGCTGATGTGTGGTAGTGTTGTTGGTGATTCGGTAATGGGTTGAGCAACAATTTCTATTTGAGGTGTAGAGATGTCTTGAATTAGTTGTTGCTTAAGCTGCTCGCTGATTTGGGATAGTAAGTGTTGAATCATTTTTTTTAGATAATGGGTAATAGGTAATAGGTTATGGGAGTTAGGCAGCCGTTTTTGAGGTCTGATTCTGTGTGATTTTACAAACAACAGTCTCTAGGGTAAGGAATTGTTTCCTAGATTCAAGTATACATCCATATACGGGCGGGTTCCCTGCTTGTGTCTGGTTTAACTACATTAACCATTATCATTACCATTACGATTAATGTTACTATAGGTATAGCTATAGTTAAGTAATGACCTAAATGTGAAAACCGATACCATCTTCTATCGCCTGTTTCAATCGTTTCCCAGTATCTTCTTTGAATTAATTAACCATTCCCCTACAGAAGCACAAGCTTATCAATTCGCCTCTGTGGAAGTCAAACAACTAGCATTTAGAATTGATGGAGTATTCCTGCCGACAACCACCACAGCCCAACAACCGATTTATTTTGTAGAAGTCCAATTTCAGAGGGACTCTGAATTTTACTCCCGCTTCTTTACCGAAATTTTCATGTACTTAAACAAAACTAAACTCAGCAATGATTGGCGTGGTGTGGTGATTTACCCGAGCCGCAATGTGGATAAAGGAGC
>NZ_JAAHHU010000122.1:12114-18288 GCF_010672095.1 Moorena sp. SIO3I6
AGCCGCAATGTGGATAAAGGAGCAACTCAACAATATCTTGAATTACTCGATTCCCCAAGGGTATCTCGGATTTATCTCGATGAATTAGCCGAGACCTCTGCAACATCGGTGGGTATAGCTACAGTACAGCTAATTGTCACCAAGGAAGATACTGCAATCGCACAAGCTCAAGACTTGATTCAACGAACCACTGAGGAGATAGACAATGAACCACAAAAGCGAGAACTTCTACAATTAATAGAGACCATACTAGTGTATAAGTTACCCAAACTCAGTCGCAGGGAGATAGAAGCGATGTTTAGCTTAAGTGATTTACGGCAAACCAAAGTTTATCAGGAGGCTTTAGCTGAAGGTATACAAGCAGGCAGACTTGAAGGTAAAATTCAAGGCAAATTAGAGTCCATACCTCGGTTGTTAGCGTTGGGTTTAACCGTAGAACAAGTTGCCCAAGCTTTAGAATTAGAGGTTGAACAAGTGAAACAGGTGCTCGAGCAGTCAACGGATCCCTGAAACAAAAACTATCCCATAGTTAGGTAATGGGTAATAGGTAATGGGAGCTAGGTGGGTTTACGCGGGTGACCCATTACCCATTACCATTACTATAGCTATAGTTAAGTAATGACCTAAATGTGAAAACCGATACCATATTCTATCGCCTGTTCCAATCGTTTCCCAGCATCTTCTTTGAATTAATTAACCATTCCCCTACAGAAGCACAAGCTTATCAATTCGCCTCTGTGGAAGTCAAACAACTAGCATTTAGAATTGATGGAGTATTCCTGCCGACAACCACCACAGCCCAACAACCGATTTATTTTGTAGAAGTCCAATTTCAGAGGGACTCTGAATTTTACTCCCGCTTCTTTACCGAAATTTTCATGTACTTAAACAAAACTAAACTCAGCAATGATTGGCGTGGTGTGGTGATTTACCCGAGCCGCAATGTGGATAAAGGAGCAACTCAACAATATCTTGAATTACTCGATTCCCCAAGGGTATCTCGGATTTATCTCGATGAATTAGCCGAGACCTCTGCAACATCGGTGGGTATAGCTACAGTACAGCTAATTGTCACCAAGGAAGATACTGCAATCGCACAAGCTCAAGACTTGATTCAACGAACCACTGAGGAGATAGACAATGAACCACAAAAGCGAGAACTTCTACAATTAATAGAGACCATACTAGTGTATAAGTTACCCAAACTCAGTCGCACGGAGATAGAAGCAATGTTTAGCTTAAGTGATTTACGGCAAACTAAAGTTTATCAGGAGGCTTTAGCCGAAGGTAGGCTTGAAGGCATACAAGAAGGCAGACTTGAAGGTATACAAGCAGGGAGACTTGAAGGTGAAATTCAAGGCAAATTAAAGTCCATACCTCGGTTGTTAGCGTTGGGGTTAACCGTAGAACAAGTTGCCCAAGCTTTAGAATTAGAGGTTGAACTTGTGAAACAGGTGCTCGAGCAGTCAACGGATCCCTAAAACAACAAGCATCCCATAGAAAAATCGCATTCCCTAGGCTAGGTGGGCAAATAATGAGAGTTTGGCAATTTCCTCAGCAGTCATGTCCATTTGCCCACCCTACAAGATCCCTATCCTAAATTCCCGATTACCAATTCTTAATTCTCAATTCTCAATTCTCAATTCTTAATTCTCCATTCTTAATTCTCCATTCCCGATTCCCGATTCCCGATTCCCGATTCCCGATTCCCGATTACCTATTACTTAGAAAAAGGCGAAAGGGCAAAGAAGATTCCACGCCTAGGAACAAACTACCCGGAAACCGAGGTCGAATTTCCTGCTGCTGTCACCAGGATTTTTGCCGTAGCGATTTGCACAGCTACAGTCCTTAGGATTGCGGTACCAAGATCCGCCACGCAGCAATCGATAAGACTTATAATTATCAATCCAGGGAATGCCGTCTACAGGGGCACCATCATAGTTGTCATGCCAAGTATCTTCACACCATTCCCATACATTACCGATCATATCATACAATTCCCAGTTATTCGGGGTTTTTTCTTTTACTGCTGGATGAGTTTTGGAATCAGAATTACCACTGTACCAAGCATACTCTCCCAGTTTTGACTCGTCGTCGCCATAGTAATATCTAGTTGTCGTACCTGCTCGACAGGCATATTCCCATTCCGCCTCACTGGGCAAACGGAATTTTCGACCCTGGAGTTGACCCTTAAATTTTTTA
This sequence comes from Moorena sp. SIO3I6, assembly GCF_010672095.1. Taxonomy (NCBI): domain Bacteria; kingdom Bacillati; phylum Cyanobacteriota; class Cyanophyceae; order Coleofasciculales; family Coleofasciculaceae; genus Moorena; species Moorena sp. SIO3I6. The sequence goes on from NZ_JAAHHU010000122.1 coordinate 14,317, forward strand.
TTGAGTCGCGCACAAAATTCTTGACAATCATTCCATGATACCTTTTCAACGGGTAGGTTATCGCCTTTAAAGTAAGATGGCTTGGGTTGAAGCGTAGCTTTGACTTTGTTGTAATCAGCAACGGCCTGCCACTGCTGCTGAGTTACTGGAAATTGTCCCATCCAGAACCCTGATACATTTACCAAATGCTGGGGGCCTTCGTCATCACTGCGCCTAAATTCACTAATAGGGGAACCCATCAAGAACATACCTCCTGGGATGTATGCCATTTCCAAAATGACTCCTTGAGCTAACTTAAAGGATTCTATTTTTATGTCATATAATTTTGGCTCATATAAAAGCTTTATGATGTAGGCTTTGAGGCTATCGTCTAACCCTTGCACTTTATTGTCTACATAGTTTTTCACTGCCAGTTGCGTGGGGACTACTACCAGGGAGGATTCTCTGGATTGGCCGATGGTGTCACTAAATTGCGCTACTTGTACGCCCTGCCCCAGTTGCAGACTGCCATTGAGCTGTGTAGCACCCTCTACCGTCAGCGTCTCACTGACTTGGAGCTTTTTAGTTTCAAACGACTCTCTGGCGCTAGCTTTTACCCCTTGGACTTGGTGTTCTACATAGGTTTTCACTGCCAGTTGCGTGGGGACAGCTTGATTCGAGTTGTCTGCCAAGGTAATATCGCTGGAAAATTCATTGACCGCTTCTCCTAATTCTAGTTTCAGGTTTCCCTTGACTTCCAGTTTAGCGGTGGGAGTGTCTGTGCCAATTCCTACGTTGCCCTTAACGTTCAGGGCTTCTGCAATGGTTAGAGGTCCCTGGAAGCTTGTTGCTTTTTGTTTTATGTCTTTAAGAGTATTCCCCAAACGGTCAATTTCACCCATGGCGGCATTCCAATCTGCCGAAAGGATCAAATCTCCAGGATTTTTCTGTTTTGGTTCAAAGCCGTTGGTCATTGCTGCTCCCTAAGCTTTCTAATTCTCACTAAAATAAAATTTCCCACACAAGAGTTAACTTAAATTTATCGCTCTTGGTAATTACAGGAAAAATCACTCGATTATACATGATTCCCTTGCCTTTTTCTAGGCTATTGAACAAACCCGCCTCAGTCAACTCAACTGGCTGTTTATCAGGTTCCCCAAAATCTAGGTCTACAGACAACATAATTTTACACTTTTTACTGTCACCGTCTCCAGTCTCGATTAAATCTTTGGACTCAAACGGTTTAAGTTCTTTCCGAAACACCTCCTGTCCCAATTGAGTATCCGTAGCTGGAGCAACTTTGGTGCTGCCGCCAGTCCCTAATGCGATGTAGCGGATCGGATCAATGGTTTGATTAGTAAATAACTTGGCAACTAATTCCCGCCCTGTGTAAACAATCGAGTTGTCAGCTTTAACTTCCTGCACCAGCTGAGCTTGAGGATTATATTTTTGGATAGTCAACCTACCTTTCATTTCGAGGGTTTCGGCAATTTTCATAGAATTAAGAATCGGGAATCGGGAATCGGGAATCGGGAATCGGGAATCGGGAATCGGGAATCGGGAATCGGGAATCGGGAATCGGGAAGTTAGAAGTTATAAATTAGAAGTTAGAAGTTAGAAGTTAGAAGTTATAAATTAGAAGTTAAAAGTTAGAAGTTAAAAGTTAGAAGTTAGAAGTTAGAAGTTAGAAGTTAGAAGTTAGAAGTTAAAAGTTAAAAGTTAAAACTTGGCATTCACCCTCCCGACTCCCGACTCCCGACTCCCGACTCCCGACTCCCGACTCCCGACTCCCGACTCCCGACTCCCTTTCTTCAACCAAAACGATTCCCGCTATCAAAGCCCGTATAGTCAAATACTCCACAAGTAAGCAGGTTATCAGACATTTCGTGGACTACTCCCTCTGGATAGGGAACCTGAAGACTACTAATAGTCAAGGTATCTTCGGCAAGATGTTCTTCCAGAAAAGGAGAACGCTCGACTCCCAACCGTGCTACCATCTCGTGAGTTTCCTGAAAGCGCTTTTCATAGGTAATCATCCCCAGAACACCAGCGGCTTTAACCTTGTCAATAATTCCAGCAATTTGATGGCGAGGATGGTCCCCTGCTTGCTGAAACTTATCAGTAAAGCCGGGAATATCCCAAGGAATTTTTACCTCAAACACCCCTGGGGTGAGTTTGTAGAATCTCATTTCCAGAGAGACGGCGGGTTGACTCAAGGCAAAGGTGGTTTCACCAAAGCGCTGTTGGTCAAATCGGGCCAGGGGAACCCCATCAGCTAACTGGGCTTCCAGCCGCCAGCGAGAGGTTTGGGTTGGTAGTTGGGGCGTTCCTTCTGTTGCATAAGGTTTACCGTTGACTTCAACAGTATTCTCTCGAAAGGACAATACATCGGATGCCCTCGCTTCTCCTTGGTAAGTAACCGATTCTTCAGTATCGCACCTAACAACTCGCAAATTGTATAATACCACAGGCAGACTTGGCTGAACTGCCAGGAAAATTTCGATTTTCTCAGGCTGCGGGTTGGGGTTATATACCTCAAATTCTGCCCCAAGTCTCAGCACGTAGGAATGTTCTGGCTGATTATGAGGATGCAACTGAGTCAGCCGAGGCATGAACTCTTTAATTTCAATGGTTTCCTTAGCAGCTTGAGCTGCGGGAGAATCTCCTAAAATTCCCAAGTTGGCTGCCACCAAATCAATAATCCCTTGCTTGGTAGCTGCTCCTTGACGGAGGATTTGAATCAAGCCTTTGAGTCGCTCTCGGTAAGGAGCATAACTCTTGGCAATTTCATTGGGATAGGCTGCTTCTAGCAATTGCCGATTCTGGATAATCAGATCAGCTCCCTGGGGAGGGGTTTCTGGTCGGGGTTGGTCGGTGTCTTGGTAAGTTTTTTGGTATAGTGAAGGGTCTTCAAGACAAAGATTGAGTCCCTTAATTAACCCCTGTTCTACCTCCGCCAGAGTGGGAATAGGGCTAGGGCTGATATACTCTGGATAGGCAGCGTCTAACAACAAGCGATTGAGACGTTGTCGGTCTTCCCCGATTGGTTGTTGTGCCAGCAGTTGCTGAGCGGCTTTGCTAAGAGTCAGGGTTTGGAAGTATGGCTTATTTTTCCCATAGAGGGAGGGATTAACCAGCTGTTGGTTGAGTGTTTGCACCAGTCCCTGCTCTAGGGGTTCAGGAAGCGGGGGGAAACCGTCATAGTGATTCAGCAGTTCCAGGGTTTCTGGGGGCAAGTGAATTTTGAGATAATGACTGAGTGGATCGGTATCAACGGTAGCAACCAACAGCTTAATGGCCAGACCGGGCAGATCCCTGAAAGACTCTAGGTTAAATTGAGCCTGGGCAACCTGATAGCGCTCCAGAAGGGTCTTGGTATCGTGATCAAGTTGCGATCGCAAATACTCAGACAGTTCATCCCTGCCTTCATGAAGTTTCTTGGCCAAGTTACTGACATTTTTAAGACTCCCTGGACTAAACTGGTGACTAACCTGTACCAGTTGAGAGGTGCCCCCTAAAGCTTCTAGGTAGAGAGCAAAAAGTTGATCTAAATCTCCCTTTTTGTTAGCAATAAAGCCTTGAGAACCTTCATTGTCAGCGGTATCCACATGATGGGAACGCATCACAGCGAGCAAGTCGGTTTCCCCTTGCTCTAGCAAGACGCCAAAGACATCAATAAATTGGTAGAGCAAACTCTCAACATTGGCTCCGTCATAGAAGTGAGGAAACCGATTGGTGATGCTGGTGGTTTTGCCGCGTTTTTCCATTACCTATTACCCATTACCTACTCAAAGTCCCCCTTTCTAAGAGGATATCTGAAAAGTTTTTTGATACTGAATTTTGCCCCCCTAGCCCCCCAAAACAGCCTATGCTTTATAAACATATTTCTTTACAAAAAACTTGACAAAAGTAACTTGATATGATTAGTGTGATCAAAAAACTTGACGTCCCACGTTCTCGCTCAGTTTGTATAGGAAAAGCCTTTTGCCAAAA
>NZ_JAAHHU010001220.1:0-1536 GCF_010672095.1 Moorena sp. SIO3I6
CAGGCGGCGTTTTTTCATTGATACTTGTTACAGCGCCTCTCAAGCCAACTTTTCGCAGATGATCAGAAAAATTTTTTTTTTGAAGCAAAATTTGCTTAGCTATTCTAGTTTCCTTGGTGTTTGAGATCAGATCCGGATCTTTTTGAGTTGTGAACGATTACCCTTAAGAAAAGGCGTTGCTGAATTAAGGAATGAATGCGCAATCATCTGGTTTTGTTAAAGCCCCCGTGGGTCCCCCAACTTTGGGGGACTTTGAACGTCTTATTCCCCCCAAAATTGGGGGGTTAGGGGGGCAAAACCATACCTAGAATCAGCAACGCCTAAGGAAAAGGCAAGAGGCAAGAAGCAAAAAGCAAGAGCTAATCAGGTATATAGGGATTTTTTGCCAGGTCAAAAACTGTAATTATTGTTTCCAACTCAAATGGAAATGCTAGAGAATTCGTTCGATAGCTAACGGAGTGATTGCTCCAAGTGGTTTCCGGTAAACCACTACAATTCCGCTAGTGGCTACCAATGCTAAGGCTGATGGCACCAGCGGTACCCATACTCCTAGAGTAAATAGACCAAAGCATAGGAGATATAAAACCCCTGTCGCTGTGATCGTAGCGAGTCCCCAATACAGCATTCGACCACAGCGCCAGGCAATGGTACCACCAATGATTGACCAACCCCAAACCCAGAACAGGTCTCCCCAGACCGACCACACTGATAATAATGGACGCTCATCAAGAGCAGCACTGATCATCTGACTGACCATCTGAGCCTGAATAATTACCCCTGGCATTTCTTGGTATGGCCACTGCAGGGCACTGTAGGGGGTAGGATGGTAATCCTTGGCAATCTCTGCAGTTATTCCGATCAGGACTATTTTGTCTGTCACCCACTCTGGTTTAACCTTACCCTCTAGCACCTCTGTAAAAGTGACTCGTCGGGCGACAGTTTCCCGGTAATTTAGTAACACCTGGAACCCCCGATAATCACGATTGTGATAACCCCCAGCATTAGCTGACAAATCTGTGAAGACAGTCTTACCCAAGCCTATTTTATTCATAGCAATGGTTTTTGCCTTGATTCCCTCTTGGGCTAAGTAATGTAATGCGACCCTAGCACTGAAGGAATGGTCCGTGGCACAGGGGTCATCGTGGTAGGGATGCATAAATACAAGATGCGTACGGATAATGCCATCAGGGTCAGCCATGATATTGCTAAAACCAAGGCGGGATTCTGGCACCCCAGAGGGAGGTTTGATGCCTGAATTTTCCGGGTTGTTAGCTACCCTAGCGCTACAAAGAGCAATTAATTTATGATTTTGCTGTAACTGACGGCTCAATGCCTGGTGACCAGGTTCTCTAGGACGTTCGCGAAAGATGTCTAAGCCAATCACTCGCGCTTGATCAGACTCTAGCTTCTCTAGGACTTGGGCTAGGGTTTGATCTGGGAGGGGATAGCCATAGCGCTTGATCTCGGCATCTGTGGCTTCAACCACCAGCAAACGGGTGTCTACCCCTGGATTAGGTCGCAGCCGCATCAGCTGGT
>NZ_JAAHHU010001221.1:0-1536 GCF_010672095.1 Moorena sp. SIO3I6
AATTTACCATTGCTACTCTCCTATGGCCAGTCTTATGGTAGCGAGTTCTTGGTCTTACACTCTACTGTAACTGGAGAACAACCATTTTACTCCTGGATCAGGAGAGATTCTGAATACAAAAATTGAGGGGGTTGTGAACCCACTCAATTTCCTGAAGCTCTAAGCTCCGCCTTATTTCCTTGAAGCCATAGATAGCAGGGATTTTGTTATGATCTTTTGATCTTATCGCTCTGGCTAAAGATGATTAGTGCCACAGTGGCAGGAATAACCACAATGGCAGTACCCCAAAGTAAACTCCACAAAAAGTTGGCTAATGAAGGTGTCATATAAACTCCTAGTTAATTTGTAAACCTTGTTTGTGATTAAGCATTCAGCATTCAGCTATCAGCTATCAGCTATCAGCGATTAGCGCTACGCGCAGGCTACTTGAGGTGCTAGCAGGAGCGATAAATGCACGGGGTCGGATCAGTAAAAGCAGCAGGGATTTTCAACCAGGGGAACCGGCACCTCCCAGCTGGTTTACTACCCGTTGATTAGCTGACGGCTAACGGCTGATAGCTGAATGCTTACTAGAACATGATACTATTATTGAGAAACTTTACATTAAATTAACGACAATCACAAGGACACCCGTAAGCCACCTAGCCACCTAAGGCGGCAGGTAAGCATTGAGCTATCAGCTATCAGCTATCAGCTATCAGCTATCAGCCATTGGCCTGTAGCCACGCTACTTTTCCCGCAGCGTGCCTGTAGCGCAGTACTTTTGAATAAAATAAGCTGACCACTGACCACTGACGGCTGACCGCTGACCGCTGACGGTGGCACCGGCAAGACATTTGTGATGATTAGATTGAATAAGCCATGACTGCTGCTACGATTGCTATCTGGACTCTTGGTCCGTTACTCGGACTAATGATCTTCTTGTTTATCTTTCGCATTGTTCTGACCTGGTATCCTCAGGTAGACCTAAATCGTTTGCCATTTAATCTAGTAGCTTGGCCAACGGAACCCTTTTTAGTGCCAATGCGCAAAATTGTGCCTCCCATTGGTGGGGTTGATATTAGCCCAATTATTTGGGTAGGGATTTTCAGCCTGCTGCGGGAAATTCTTTTAGGTCAGCAGGGAATCCTCAGGATGATGATCTAGAACAAGCCCCACGCCTGAAAGTGAAACGTCAGGGTGGGACGGAGCGTATAAACGCTAGAAGTACAACAAGACGCGATCGCTAATTACCAACCCATAGCACATAAGCACCTCAAGTAGAGTGGCCATAGGCCAATGGCTGATCACTGAATGCTGATGGCTGAATGCTGATAGCTGAATACTTACCTACTTCTGCCCTCTGCCTTCAGCATAGCCGCCGTTCAGGTCATCATCTCCTTCTCGACAAAATTGGTATAGACCTGACCCTCAAGAAAGGCTTGTGTCTCTAGGATTTTTTGATGGAAAGTCAGGGTGGTGGTCACTCCGGTAATGGCACACTCCCTTAAGGCTCGTTTCATGCGCTGAATGGCTGCATCACGGGTGGGACCCCAA
>NZ_JAAHHU010001222.1:0-1535 GCF_010672095.1 Moorena sp. SIO3I6
TCGTCAGGGGTGTCAGCAAGTCATCACACAACTTCAAAGCTCGGCTCAAACAGGCAAAGAGGTTCAAGTTGATCCCTTATTTGTGGACTTGACCATGAATATCATTGCCTACTTTTTCCTAGGTGTTACCTTTGATAAAACCTCAAACTTTCCAGGGGAACCCCCCTTCGATGCCAAGCGCCTGTATGCAGCTCTTGCAGTCCTCGAAAAACATGTACTTTTGCAGACCGCAGGTCGCAGTCGATGGTTTAAGTTTCTCCCTACCTCAGAAGGGCGAGAATACCGACAGGCTCAAGATTATTTACAACAGAATTTAAAACCTCGGGTCGCGATGGCGTTGCAAGTGGCCAGGGCTTCTGAGGCCGAATCCCCATCAGTCAGTTCGTCGTTTCGGGATTCGATGTTGGTTCAATTTGCTAAAAACCCCCAGCATGACGAAGACTCCCTGATGGCCGAGACCCGAGCCTTGATCTTTGCAGGTCATGACACTACGGCTCATACCATGTCCTTTGCAGTCGGCGAATTGGGGCTTAATCCTGGAGTCTTTCAGGCCGCACAACAGGCTGTGGATCAAGCCTGGGAGAAGGAAGGGGAGCTAAATCTTTCTACTTTGAAACATTTAGACTATATAGAAGCTGTGGTCAAGGAAGCGTTACGACTCCATCCAGTGGCCACCGGAATCCCCCTAGTCACGACCCAAGAGACAGAATTGGATGGGGTCAAGATGCCGAAAAATGTAGGCGTCGAACCTTTTTTCTGGGCTGCGGGACAGGATCCTGAGATGTTTCCAAAACCGGAAGAATTTCGTCCAGAGCGATGGCTGCAAAAGGAAACTGACCAACAGCCACTCCCCCTCCTGTTTGGATTTTCCCGAGGATCTCATTTTTGTTTAGGCGCATCTCTAGCACTTTTAGAAGCAACGGTGATGTTGTCTTTACTCCTCCGTCATTTTAACTGGGAACTCGTAAATGGCCGAGATTCTCTAGAAGATGTTAATCAGTATTTGACAGTATTTCCCCGCGATCGCATGCCGATTCGTTTTGTTTCGAGAACTGAATCGAGAGCTTAGACTTGTTAGTCTTGAATGCTCAGCTCTAGTCGCTCTGCGAATCTGAGCTTAGCGGAGCGAGCACGAGGATTATGCTGGATTTCTTCAGCTTGTGCTACAGTTGGCTTTTTGGTTAGCACTCGCAATAGTGAGCAATTCGTTGACAACTCCCGGAATTTGTGCTTAACAATCCGGTCTTCCAAGCTGTGAAAACTGATAATTCCAAGTCTTCCTCCTGGTTTCAGCCAATGGGGGGCAATGTCGAGAAAGGTTTCGAGGCTCTCAAGTTCCTGGTTGACCACAATCCGTAGGGCTTGAAACACCCGAGTCGCTGGGTGAATTCTGCCATAGCGGTATTTAGGGGGAACACAAGATGCGATCGCATTGGCTAATTCAGTGGTTGTCTGAAACGGACGCTTCTCTACAATCCGCCGTGCCATCCGCCGGGATAACCGTTCTTCCCCATACTTATAAAAAACATCCGCTA
>NZ_JAAHHU010001223.1:0-1533 GCF_010672095.1 Moorena sp. SIO3I6
TTCGAGAGTATCAGGAATTGCAGCAGCGTTTTCGGTGACGGTGGCTCGTAACCAATGTAAACCACTGGGTAATAAGTTATGCTGACTGGTGGCTTTGTCTGGAATACTCAAGCGGATAATCCCCGAATCGACTAACCCATTGGTACTATCGGAAAGCATTTCTGTATCTTGAAATTTCTGCCAAGAATTACCACTCAAGTAACTCCAGTGAATCTGTGGCGGAATTAGTTCCCCATTACCACTGCCCGGTATCATTTGGAAGAGGATGGAAATGTTTTGGGGTGGTTGCAGATTACGGATACCAATGTATAAAGTGCCTTGTTCTTGATAGTTCGGTAAGAGATAATATTGGTTGTCTTGATTGAGAGTTTGGATATCGGCATAGCCAAAGGGATTAAGTTGGAAGATTTTACTAGGTTCCTGCTCGCTTTGGGAGGCTTGCAAGTCAATCTCTTCTGAGGCGGTATAGTCGAGGGAGATGGCTTTAACTTGCGGGGTGTAAGGGGGATAAACCGTCAGGGATTTGATTTTTATATCCTTTCCATCTTTATCTTTTACTTTGGTTCCATCTTTATCTTTTACAACGTCTTTATCCGTTGCAGAAGTCACCTTATTTAATACTATCGGATATAAATCATGGGCAAATGCAAAATCTGGGCTTGCTAATTCCAGTATGAAATACCGATTTTGCTCAAAAGGATCATCTGTATCTATATCTATAAGGGAATTAGATGATGAATCATCTTGTAGATTGGAGTTGTGATAACTCAAAGAAGTATTTTTTTTAAAAATAGTTTTTTCTTCTTGGTTTTCTCCGGTACCGGTAATTGTAATTGTTTTTTCTGTAAATATTTCTTTGTCATTTTTTTAAAAATCCACCCTGCTTCGGTTATTAAAAAGCTTCAAACTGGCTTTAAAGCTGTTATTAGTAATTGCATCCGTAATTACCCCAGTACTTGAATATGCCTCATAATGGGTGGCAAAGTCTTTAGGAAGTCCCATCCACTCCATATTAATGGCAAGACTATCTAATTTTTTGGTGCTAATTTCTCGATTAGCGAAGTAAAACCCCGAACCTACTTTAGGATTATTGCCAAAGGGTTGAAAAGGAATTTTGGGATTTAGTACTGAGTTATCATTCCGCAGTTGGACATCTTGACTATTTTCTACTTTAACTTGTATCTTTACTTTTTCTAAGCGTACCGATTTAAATTGATCGTAATATAGTTTTTCCTGGGTATTTTCTGCTGATGATATTTCTTTCAACAGAATTTTTACCACTGGATAGGGAGTGTCCAGGAAAAAAGTTGACTCATCTGGTTTGGGTGGCAAAATAGCAGGTAGGGTGGGATCGAGGGTTAACTGAAACTGTAAACTGTTGAGGTAAATAGCAGAATTACGATAGAGGTTAATCTGGTCAGTACTAACAGCCTCTTGAGGAAAATTACCGATACCAATTTGCTGTATATTAGCTTCTTTATCCCTGACTAATCCTATAATCTTGAATATCTTGCCGTCATTCCAAACCAGAAG
>NZ_JAAHHU010001224.1:0-1530 GCF_010672095.1 Moorena sp. SIO3I6
ATCTCTCTCATCTTTTCTGACCCCATTTTCTCAGATTTCAGTCCCACTGTGCTTTTCAACTTCCATGTCACCCCTTCAGCAGTTTCTTTACTAATGTCTTACTTGTCTTACTGACAACTTTACCTTCTGTTTCCTCAGCTAGCTCCGAATAATTTTCTTGAAGATATTCAGCTAATGTAGCAATTGTTGGCGCGTCAAACAGGGCAACTGGGTGCAGAATTTTGTTCAGTTCGTCTTGTAGCTTGTTCACCAGCATCATTGCCACGATCGAACTCCCCCCCAGTTCAAAGAAGTTATCTTCAATACCGACGGTTGGAATTCCCAGCACATCCTGCCAAATCGAAGCCAGTTGATGTTCTAATTTGTTGCGGGGGGCAATCTTTTCCTTACTCGATCGGGCATTTTGATCACCCAACTGTTTCAGAATTTGGGTAAATTCTCCGGCTTCAAAACCCTTACTCAGTTGTAAGCGTTGGATTTTCCCGATAGCGGTTTTCGGGATCACCTCCCGAGGAACGGGAATCAAGTAATCTGGATTGACACCAACTTTGGCAATCACCTGCTTTCGAATCGTTTGCAACAGCGGCAGTATTTCTTCATCTTTTTGAGTCGTCAAATGGAATAAAATCGCTAGTTTTTCTGTTGAGCCACCTCCATCTCGAACCGCACAAGCTGCGGTATAGGAAACTTCGACCCCTTCTACTTCTTCGACTACAGTTTCAATTTCCTGACTGTAGTAATTTGCGCCATTGATAATAATGGTCTCTTTGGCTCGACCGGTCAAAACCAAGTGTCCGTTGGTGATGAAACCTAAATCTCCAGTATCAAACCAACCATTTTCTAGAAAAGATGCCCGATTCGCTTCAGGATTTTTATCGTAACCTGGAGAAACTGCATCTCCAGATACTTGCAAGTGACCTATAGTATCTTCGGGTAAAATCGAATTTTCTTCATCGACAATCCGAATCGTTACTCCTGGGATAACTGGCCCTAGATCTGCGAAAATGCTGCTGTTGGGATGTTCTGCCCCGACTCGTTTAATGGTTCCTTTTAAAGAGTCTTTATCTACCCGATGGAACTTTAAAGGAGCCTCTGCTGTGGGCTGATAATAGGTTATCCCGGAACCCAACTCTGCCATCCCAAACGCGGGGCGAATGGCAGTTTTACTCAAACCATAGGCGGCCATCTTCTCCATAAATTCCTCTACGGCTTGGGAAGAAACAGCTTCCCCTGCTGTGAGTAAAAATTGCACGCAAGACAAATCCCAGGTTTGATTTGGTTCTCGTTCCAGCAAGTCATTAACCAGAGAATAGGCAAAGTTAGGTGCCCAGCTATAGTTGACTCTGTATTTATCAATTAAATCCAACCAGTTGAGAGGGCGACCTAAAATATATTCCTTTGCTGCGTAAACTTGTTTGCAGCCCAATTCGATACAACGGATATGCCAGTCGCAGATGCTGCCGATGTGGTCAAAAGGCAGCCAATTGAGGATTACATCTTCTGGTTGATGGTGATTGAGAATATTGGCTA
>NZ_JAAHHU010001225.1:0-1529 GCF_010672095.1 Moorena sp. SIO3I6
TTAATAGGAGTGCATCAATGAGCTATAAAGACGAACTATTTCCTTGGCGCATCATCCGCCATCTGCCTAAATGCCAGCGAATCGTTGTTGCTCGCTTTCGCCGCCGCAATCAAGCAGAAGCCCATCTACAAGCACTGCGCTGCTTAATACCAGAGGCTCGATTCACCCTCATGTTCGACATCACACTAGACGACATTGTCCCAGCGATCGCTATGACACAGCACCCATCTCAAGCAAATCATGAATAAAACCAAATTCTTGGCTCTGATCACTGTTTTATTTCGCCGCATCAAAGCGCCTAAGAAGTTTGCCATTACTAAGCGCCAAATTGCCAGACTTAGGAGCATTGCTGAATAATGGATTGTCAAAATCTAGTTTTGGTTTTATGTTCTGTTTTTCGATGGCCTTTAGGCCACGCGACGCGAACGCCGAGACACAGTAAAGAAATTGATCAGCAAGGGTTACGCTGGTAGAGTGAAAAAGCGCACTAAAGCGCGAACACCTAGAGCAGTTGCGGCATGCCATCCAATCGGACTACAAAAATCTGCAACTACAAAAAGCACCACAAATCACATGACATCAGGGCTACGCCTTAATGTCATTTTGGCGCTTTCGTGGATCTTGGCAAAATCAAACAAAACCGACCTCAGCCACTGTGAATCAAAAACTTATCGTGATCTGGTATCGCAACGATTTACGGATCCATGACCATGAGCCACTCTATCAAGCTGTCCAGGAAAAAGCTGAAATTATCCCCCTGTACTGCTTTGATGACCGACAATTTGGTACTACCTCCTTTGGTTTCCCAAAAACCGGTGCATTTCGCGCTCAGTTTTTGCTCGAAAGTGTAGCGGACTTGCGGAATTCTTTGCGATCGCTTAACCCTGCCGATCTCGGGAAATCCCTTGGTAGTAATCTTGGTAGTAATCTTGCTAGGTTCTGTTGACAAATAAAGCTAAAGATGAGACAGTGAGGGAGTTTGCAGTTAATCAAGCTCAGAAACTACCGATGAAGTCTCGTGCTAAACTAGATGATTTTTCTTGGCAGCAAATCTTTAGCTTCCTCAGAAAGCAAGATGATATACGTATCCGAGACCCAAAAGCCTGTCGTCGTTTCCTCAATGGGGTTCTCTGGGTAACTCGTACTGGAGCGCAGTGGAGAGAACTACCAAGGCGTTTTGGCAAATGGAATAGTGTCTACAAACGCTATCAACGTTGGTCTCAGCGAGGGATTTGGCAGCGTTTGCTCACAGAAGTGTCACACTCAGCAGACTTAGAGAGTATCATCCCCGACAGTACAGTCATTCGCGCTCATCCTTGCGCGGCTGGAGCCAAAGGGGGCAAGACAATCAGTCTTTAGGGCGTTCACGGGGCGGATTCAGTACCAAACTTCATGCTCTGGTCATTGGTGACAAGTTAAGAGAAAAAGCCTTTTGTCAAGAGGGGGGATTGCCTCAGGGTTCGAGTCGTGTGAAACTCAGAACAGACAAGTAATTGAGCCATGGTGAATCCTGATGAGCGGCCACCGAA
>NZ_JAAHHU010001226.1:0-1528 GCF_010672095.1 Moorena sp. SIO3I6
GTTTCTCTGAATGAGACCTTAAAATTGTTTTCGGATTTGGCAACCTATCAACGTCAAAGTCAAGAGGAGATTCGTCAAAGTCAAGCAGAGATTCGCCAAAATCAAGAGGAAATACGACGGATTTGGGAATATTTATTAAATCAAAGCGGTAATGGACGCTCCGGGAATTAAACCTCTAGCGGTTTGGGAGTGTAAACAGAAAATTGATGGATAAAGGGCACCATCCCCCTGTCGTGATTGGCCTTTGGGCCACGCTACGCGATGCTCGGTACGAGCCGCTACGCGAACAGAAAAGGTGAATTTTTCTTGCATTCGAGAGCAATAGTGTGATCACCTAGATAGAATTTAGACTGACAAAGTGAAAAATGTGCTGGCTACTCGACCTGGGTAGCCGGAAAAAGTCAATCAGGGAATCTCCATCTCATTTCTTTGTTGACGTTCGAGTAGAAACCTCGATGATAAACAATAGCTGTTCTGTGCTTGATTCCCTTTGCAATCTACAACCAAATCCAAACCAAGAAGACCACACTGGTGCTACTAGTCAAGGGATTGTAGTGATTTCTCCCCTAGATGACCTTGAAACTGGTGAAGATTTGGCTACTACTGGTGATTTGGATATCACCAATGGCCCGATTAACGTCAAGCCCCCTATAGAGAGTCAAAGAATTATAGATTTTGATGACATTGACCAAGTGTTTGATCTCGAAATTCAGCCTCAAGATGGAACAACCGCGAATATCACCAAGATTGAAATTAGTAGTAATCCATCAGTAGACTCAGATGGCGCTCTAGTCAAGGTCAGTAGCAGGGCGACGGCTACTAACAGGATTAGTCCCAATCCCTTGGCCAATGGCCACGCTAACGGAACAGGCGACTCTGGTGGCGGTGTGGTAATAGTCAGCAGTAGCAGCACGGCTACCAGTACCATTAGTGACAATACCTCAGGGGATTTAAGGAATCGCATTTCCAGTATCCATGGCACAGCCATGGTTTCCAGCACCATAAGTAACCCTAACACCAATAATTATCACGTTAGTGGTGCCGCCAGTGTCACCATTGGTAACGACAACCCGATTAGTAATCCGGATGGTGTTACCGATGGACCTGACAGTCTCTTTGAGGGCATCGTTGGTACTATTACCAATCCCATTGATTCCCTACTTGGTTCCTTCCAGACTCCATCTGTGTTGACTTCATCTGTGTTGACTTCATCTCTAGGTTTTCCTAGTTCTGGGATTGATCTTGACCAGAGTCGTTCGCGCAGCGTCGGGCTTTGCCCGAATCACTGATTTGATCAATTTGTGGGCATCACTCCTAATATTGGTGCCTCTGCAGCTCAACCCGAAAGAGGACTTGACCTCTTCAAGCACTAAAAATCATTGTCTTGATGCAGTCGCTCATGGGGGTAACCCCCAAGACCGCGCTGCATCGCTTCGACCTTTGCCCTAGTAATCAGTCTATTTAGTGTTGAGGCTTAGGTGTTAGGTGTTAGGAGTTAAGTGTTAGGTTAATGGTGTTAGTTAGTAGA
>NZ_JAAHHU010001227.1:0-1526 GCF_010672095.1 Moorena sp. SIO3I6
GGACTGTAGTTCAGACGTGTGCGCTTCCTAGAGTAGGGAGTAGGGAGGCGGGAGTCGGGAGTCGGGAGTCGGGAGTCGGGAGTCGGGAGTCGGGAGTCGGGAGTCGGGAGTCGGGAGTCGGGAGTCGGGAGTCGGGAGTCGGGAGTCGGGATTACTCAGGGCTGGGCTCATAATAATCATGACTCAAACAAGGTACAGCCATAATTTCCCCTTCGACGTCCCCTAAGATAACTTTTAACCCTGCACCACCAGCCTTAGTCCGGATATAAGCTAAACCAAACACTCCCTGGTCAGTTTCGGTCAAGCTGGTGAGCTTGCCCACTTTTTCCCCATCCACGGTGATGATGCTTCCTAGGTCAGTAGGAGCACTTAAGCGGATACCCCATAGTCGTTGCTTCACTCCTTTGTAGGTATTCAAGCGCGCAATGGTTTCTTGACCAATGTAACAGCCTTTGCTAAAGGAAATGGTTTGCCACAAACCAGCTTCGAGAGGATTGTAATCTTCTGTGAGTTCATGACCTGGCGCAGGGCGTCCCTGTTGGATACGCAACTGTTCCCAAACGCGATCGCCTATAGGGATTGCTCCTGCTGTGGTTAAGGTCTGCCAAACCTGGGCAGCATTCTCGGCAGGGCAAATTAGAGTATATCCAGGCAAGGCCAAGCCACTCCCTACAGCGATGCTGACTTGATTCTCCCCGAGCATCAGTTGCTGGTGACTAGCATCTTCTGCTGATATCTCCACACCCAACCCTGTTAAGAGGGCATTACTTTCTGGTCCCATCAAGGAGAAAACAGCATTCTCCTCAGATACATCCTGCAATTCCACTCGATCCATGGGAAAGATATAACGATCCAGCCACTCCATGATCTGCTGACGGCAATTTGGAGAAACTAGCAATAGCACCGCATCTGCTAAGATATAGGCAGTAGCTAGGTCGATAGTCCGAGCTGTAGATGTGACAAAAACCGTCTGACAGCCTTGGCCTGGCTGTCGTGTTTGGAAGTCATTGGTGCTTTGATTGTGTAGATAGCGTAGTCGGTCATCACCAGATACTTTGATCAACCCCCAATGGCAAAAATCAACTAAGGCAACTCCCTGACGGGCTGCTTCAATCCCTGCTGCATCATTGCCAAAGCTTACTGGAATCATCCGTGAAGCCACCGACTCAAACTTTGCCCCAGCCAGGCGCTGGACATCTAGCAATTGGTCATTCATTATAGCAATTCTACGACTTGTGAGGTACAAATATTTGGGTTTTAGGGAGCAGGGAGCAGGGAGCAGGGAGCAGGGAGCAGGTAAGAGAAACCCACCCCTAGCGCCTGTGTTCAAACTCGGAGATCCCCCGTTGGTCCCCCTTAAAAAAGGGGGACGAGCGAGTATGGCTCCCCCCTTTTTTAAGCTATGCTTTATAAACATATTTCTTTACAAAAAACTTGACAAAAGTAACTTGATATGATTAGTGTGATCAAAAAACTTGACGTCCCACGTTCTCGCTCAGTTTGTATAGGAAAAGCCTTTTGCCAAA
>NZ_JAAHHU010001228.1:0-1523 GCF_010672095.1 Moorena sp. SIO3I6
CCTGTGTCACCCATGGTTTCCAGAATTTGCACCTTGCCAGTGCTGTCTTTGGGTGCGTTTACTGGGTGGTAGTTCTCGATCTTCCCGAAAAGTCCCGCCAACTTTAACAGGCTGGCATCAACTTGGATTGGTTGATCACCGAAACTGCCTCCGTCAGGAGGGATGAGCACTACCCCATTTTCATACAGCAGCTCTCGAATGCGATCGCATTGTTCTGGGAAATTAAGATCAACGTTCGTCAGCTTCACCCCAAAGGGTTTGAGTTGATGGACTGCAAGAGTGGATAAGGTTTTCATGGATATTAGGCTGTTTAACTGGCGTTGCTGATTATGGGTATGGTTTTGCCCCCCTAACCCCCCAATTTTGGGGGGAACAAAACTATCAAAGTCCCCTCCGGTGCGCTTTCCGTAGGCGAATTAAATTCGCCACGGGTCGCACCGCAAAGTTGGGGGATTTAGGGGGCTGTAATAAAACCAGATGATCGCGCATTCATTCCTTAATTCAGCAACGCCGTTTAATTGGTCAACCGTTATGATACACTGCTAATGCTCTGTTCCAGAAAATCCTAGGTTTGAGGTAGTGTAACGGATAATCTTGGCGCATCCGTTTGTAACCTCCACTGGTAATATTGAGCACAATGGTGTCCTTTTTAGCTATTTTCCCCGCTTCAACTGCTTGAATTAAAGCACCAGTTGCCACACCGGCAGCAGGACTAACATCTATTCCTTCCAATTTCTCAAATAAAGCCCTTGCTTTGTCTGATTCGTCATTAGTCACACCATACATTTCTCCATCAGTATCAGCCAATGCTTCATAAACCCCTCCCGCGAGAGAGTAAGCTGGGTTTCGGTTAGTAAGTACCTTAGCAGAAACCTGACTAATGCATTTTTTTGCTTCTATTTCGCTCAAAGCAGTAATTTCTCGACTACCCGCTTTCCAGGCATCGGTCATGGGTGTAAAAGGAATGTTTTGACAGAGGTGAAGCTTCATTTTTTTGTTGCCAAATCTGCCATCTGCTAAAAATCTGAGATTCGCTTCGTAAGCTGAAATCCCACCAGTACCGGAACCGACAGCTTGGAAATAGTGATCAGGAATTTCCCCAATGGTTACTGTAGCATCCACAACGGTTAGCCCCATTCCATCCCGTCTCGCTACATTTTTAGCTCCTCCTTCCGGAAAGAAACCCTCTAATTGACTGATGATTTGTCCGATACGAATCGCATCGGAGTAGTCACCATTCCCACCAACAGCGATCATACGAACACAAGAATCAAACGGCTCCTTTGACCAGATGGCGGATAAATTTTGCTCTGGAATCACCAAGCAAAAGGGGATTTTCAGCTTAGAGCAAACCGTAGCAAACGCTCGGCCCGTATTTCCAGCTGAAGCAACGACGAGGGTTTTGGGGTTATCCTCTGGTATTCTCGCTAAGATCGGGAAAGCTTCTAATTCTTTAAACGAACAAGTCGAAAGATGAGCATCTCGCTCTGGCCAGTAGCCATTGAAACAAATGAAAAGATTAT
>NZ_JAAHHU010001229.1:0-1523 GCF_010672095.1 Moorena sp. SIO3I6
ATGGGAGCAATTATTCATGCTTACAAAGGGACTCTGGAGGTGGAATCAGGAGCGAGTTTAGGCGCTGGGGTTCTGGTCGTGGGGAAGGGAAAAATTGGCGCTAATGCTAGTATTGGCTCCCTGACGACAATTTGGAATCATTCTGTAGAATCCTTACAAGTGGTGCCATCAGCGTCGGTGTTGGGGGATAAGGGGCGTCCATTACCGGAAGAGTCTCAACCAACTCCTGATACGTTGGAGCAGAACCCTCAGGAGTTATCATCAACTGTACCTGAAAACAGCTTTACCACTGAATCTGTCAATGGTCAAGTGCCATCCACTAGTCATACGGTGGCTACAAATACAACAGATACAACGCAGACCAATTTTATAGAGACTAATTCTACAGATACCAATTCTATAGAGACTAATTCTACAGAGACTAATACTATAGATACCAATACTACAGAGACTAACACAACAGAGACTATTGAGGCTGAGACGACCCCTGAGTCGCAGACAGAATCACCAGCTCCGAAGACTCAGCCTACTGTTCATGGGCAGGGGAGCTTGAACCGATTACTGGATACTCTGTTTCCTTATAATCAATCTTTTAATAGTCCTAGCAAAGATACATAGTAGGTCTGAATTGGGTTAATGGGAGTCGGGAGTCGGGAGTCGGGAGTCGGGAGTCGGGAAAAAATGCTGTGGATAGGATTAGTATGGCGCTAGATAAACTAGATTTGCGATTTTGCGATTTTGCGTTCGCGTAGCGTGACTTTTGGTCAATCGCATAGTAGCTCCCCAGACCGATCCCTTGTTTGCGATCGCATAAAAATTCCATAGACCGATCCCTTGTTTGCGATCGCATAGCGTGACTTTTGGTCAATCGCGTAGCGTGACTTTCGGTCAATCCCATAAAAATTCCCTAGACCCAGGCTAGGGTGAGGTTAGGTCATTTTTTAACGCTTCTGGCACATTAATCGCTGTCTCCAACCCCCGCACGTTGTCCCATTTAGTGTCCTCATCCCAGGAAATGTTTTCAAGGTATGCCGAGCTGAGGTTTGCCCCCTTGAGGTTTGCTGAGCTGAGGTTTGCCCCCTTGAGGTCTGCGGAACTGAGGTCTGCCTTTATGAGTTTTGCCGAGCTGAGGTCTGCCTTTATGAGGTTTGCCGAGCTGAGGTCTGCCAAGCTGAGGTCTGCCTTTATGAGTTTTGCCTTTATGAGTTTTGCCAAGCTGAGTTCTGCGTTTATTAGGTATGCCTCTCTGAGGTCTGCCAAGCTGAGGTATGCCTCTCTGAGGTATGCCAAGCTGAGGTCTGCCTTTATGAGGTTTGCCTTTATGAGTTTTGCCTCTCTGAGGTCTCCCTGTCTGAGTTCTGCGTTTATGAGGTTTGCCGAGCTGAGGTCTGCGGAACTGAGGTCTGCGGAACTGAGGTCTGCGGAACTGAGGTCTGCGGAACTGAGGTCTGCGGAACTGAGGTCTGCGGAACTGAGGTCTGCGGAACTGAGGTCTGCGGAACTGAGGTCTGCGGAACTGAGGT
>NZ_JAAHHU010000123.1:0-18245 GCF_010672095.1 Moorena sp. SIO3I6
GCTGCAGGCCAATGGGATGTTGATCTTGACTCCATACCGATACCTCGGCCCAGGGGTGTTCTTTTTGCACTTTCTCCACTTCACAGCCCAGTTTTTTTTTCCACTGCTGTTGTTGTTGAGATATGAATTGGTGATTGTTGGTCGAGGTACTTTTAGCCCTTTAATCCATTTGCTTGAGAATCCGCCATCCAAGTTGAAGTCAGACAATTCGAACCAATAATTCACAGAGATAGTCTGCAACTTTGCGACCGTTCCACAGCCCACCATCCGGGGGTTGAAGTTACCGTAAGGATAGGGTCGCCTTAATCAAAAAGTTTTAACCAAAGGTGCGCAATAGTCGGCGAATTAAATTCGCCGACTATTGCGCACCTCTTTTATGCATAGCCGACTAACCATAAAGGCGACCCTATCCTAAGGTTTCGTTTCCGGGCTGGACCTGACAAAATTTGATCTAATTGCCCTTGTTGCTGATAGCTTTTAAGAGGTGGAGCAAAACAGGTTTCTACGCCTACCATCTCCCAAGGTCAACGGTCCAATCCGGTTGTAGCCCCACACCAGTTCATAAATCCAACTTCGTTTATATCCAGTCACTTTGCGCGACTTCTTCACTGGTTCTGCCAAGGGCTAGCAACCAGATGATTTGATAGTGGGAGCATTCAATCGGATCTTTCCCTTGACGATAGCGCTGTTAATGTTCTTCTATACTCAGATGGGGTTCTATGCTGATTCGCTTGGGCATCAGTTTGGACCATTGTCTTGCATCTCTCATATATTACGGTTATTTAATGCAACTTGATATTACCTGAATAAAATGTTAGAGGGTGGGGGATTATAGCTGAGGGGGTGACATGAGCCCTGAAAAGCTTACTATATGAGGCTTTGATGCCAATTATCTCAGGGAAGATACAGTCCCAAATTGACCCTACGAATGATTTTCTGGAAGCTCAAACCCTTATAAATACGTCCAAGGTCGCGCCCAAAACAGCATATATATTTTTGTAACTTATGGGCTGAAATTATTACCCAGTAATGATTTCAGCTTGCATGTCACCCCCCCAGGGATTATAGCCTCCCCAAACCCTCCACGTAATACTAAAAATTAAGACTAAAAATTAAAACTAAACATTCAAACACAATTGAACATAATTACTGTTTTCTGAATCCACTGACTGAGTGTTACCCGACCTAGGGGATAAATCATTATCCAGCCAAATTTCACTAGTACCTAACCTCTGACCATCACTAGCTAACCAGCTCTGGAACACTTCCATGCGACCATCTTCTGGACTAACTAGCTGATAAACTCTGAACCGCTTTTTTCCTTGGCTCTGATAACGAATACACTGCAAGCCATAGCCGATTTTATCTAAGAAGCGCCTGATAATAACAATCGGAGTTGCTTTTTTAGCTAGTCCTATCCCGGTGATGGTTTTGATAGCACAACGGTTTGCTAATGCGATCGCAGCCATCTGCTGCAAGTCCTGATCAGTATTTTTGAGTTCTCGTTCCAGATTTTCTAATAGAATTGGTATCCCCAAAACCTTCATGGTACCAATCATGGCTCCTAGCACAGCACGATTGAAATCCGGTAGAAATATACTCCCTTGACCTTGCTCAATTAACAGTCGCGCTACCTTAGCATCCCGTTCTGCTAGATGTTGCCGACCGATGGTAAGAAAATAATGGAGCCGTAGCTGCTGATACCAGCCTTGGTCATCTTTGAGTACCAGTTCTGGTGTGACTGGGATGCCATAACGCTGCTTTAAATCGTACTTCCGTAGTGAGCGACGCTCCGATGGTGTTTTGACTAGGCATTTGCTAATCTTTTGATATTGGCTATCACTGAAGTCTTGACTAGATGCGATCGCATTACACTCAGCCTGATAGTTTTGGTCTCTAACTGCAGTAATCGCTGCCATCAGAGCATTCTGTGCTCCCAACTCTTCCGCTTGGGGTGAACCCTTAGACTTCTTTTTCCCAGCTTTAGTGGAACTAGCTGGGGAAACATCCATCACCAGATGACCTTCAGCACGCAATCCTGCTAGCACGGATTCCCGATAGTTCACCATGGCGGCATTGAATCGGACAGCCATTTTAGCCCAGCACATCAAGGATTCTGCTTGAAAGCCTGTATCTAAATCATCCACAGCATCGAAATCCGATTGTTGTAGCAACCGAATATTCATTTGGGTCAAACGCTGTCCAGATGCCAGCAGTGAGGATAGAGACGTGGAGCCATTACCCACTTGATTAAAGCCATAAGGGGCTACCCAGATGAACCGGGGGAGATTTTCTCGGATTCGCCCTAAGGTTTGTCTGACACTATTTTCTCCTTGCACCCCTTGGGCAATACACCACACAGAGGTAAAGTGTCCCCGCAGATCAATACTCACTCCCGTTTCAATAGCAGGACTAGCTAATACAATGTCATACTCCCCTAAAACATTGTTGAGGTTATTGATACACCCCATGGCTGGATGACTGGTTTCACCAAGGGATTCCGAATCAATGCGCAATATCCGGAGGTCGGGAAATTGCTTTTTTAGGTAAGCTTCTAGAGTGCAAGTACCCCATTGGCTCTTTGGTTTTTGAGCAGAAAGACACACAAAGGGTTTGCCTCCTTGAGCAATGTGTGCTTCTAGCTCTCGCACTAGTCTTTTTGGTGTGCTATCGGTATAGTTATGAATTTGCCAGGACCCGTCAATGTTGGGTTTCCAGTCATTCTCAATGATGAAGGGTTCCAGGTCAACGCCAGACAAGGTCAGTAAGTAATCTATCGATATATCACTCAAGTCTGCATCCGCAATATAAACTTGACCAGACCCCCCCAAGACATTCTGGATTAGGGTTTTCAGGGATTTGAGAATAGCAACCCGATTACTCTGACAGGTGCTAGAGTTCAATCCATGCCAGAGCACTTGCTCGACTTCATCGATAATCACTACGCCATCAGACCAGTTAGCGGCATTGAAGCGAGCCTGAGAATTACCATGCAAGGAGTCGAGACATAAACCATAACCTAATACCCCTTGCTTCTGGTCATCCCTGACCTCAGTGATATACTTGATGCCAAAGCGTTGGCACAATGCTTCTACTAATCGCACCCGATGACCAAGCACCAATACCCATTGCTTTCGGGCTAGGGCTTGAGAGACAATTTTTTCTAGTAGTTGGGTTTTTCCAGTACCCTTAGGGGATTTAATGCCAATCAGTTGGGCTGTATCCGGAATCGGAAGTTCTTGCAGATAGCGGCAATTTACTTTAAGGTTAGCTCCATAGGTGAGCTGGGTTAGGGATTTAGCTTTCCAAGTATCCAGGGGGAGTGCTCGTTGGTAAACTTGCTCAAAGGTCTTCTGACCTTGATCAGCAATTAAATCATCTACCCCTTTGCCTAGCTGGGCATCCCAAGTTATTACCTTCACAGGGCAACCTGCTTGATTGAGCAGATATCCCATTCTACGAATCGCAGCATTGACAGCTTTGATCGTATTCGGTTTCGAGTCTTGGTCAAAGACTATGTAAATCGGTCGGTCCGGAGTCGCTAGTTTCTGTAGTTGAGGAATCAAGTCAGACTTGCCAATCCGATTTCCCTGGGCATCCCTACGGATTCGATACCCACCATTAATTCCTGGTAATGCGATCGCAGCGTAACCAGCAGTGAGTAAAGCTCCAGCTTTCTTAGCGCCCTCAGTAATACACAAGGGAATCGAGGGGTGAGAGATTAGCCACTGCCAAAACCCTAGATCCGGTTGATTGTGGTCAAGGTCTGTGGGGAGAATAGTAAAATCATTGCGTTCAGCAATCCGTTGCCACAGGTGGAAAGGTACTCGCAGAGCAAACAAGCCTGTGGGGGTTTTGGGGGGATGTTCATATTTTATTAGCTTCCTAGTTTCCCCACTCTGACGGGGTTGGCTGGGTTTGAAACAGCCCCAAATATCCTCCTGACCAGTAAGCAAGTCAATACCAGAACACCACCATCCCCCTTGTTCGAGGTGTTGATAGCGTTTCAGAATCGAGTTTAGCAATCGACCATCATTGCGTCTGGGCAGGGAGTCGGAATAGAAGAGATACTCAAATGGGCTAGAGCCTTCGAGAGACCTTACATTGAGGCGAGTCAGCTGTTCATCAACACTACTAGCTGTCCACTCCTGGATATGGTTCATGGGTTTGGGGAAGACTCTGGCAGAGGTCACGCTATATCTAGTGGTTTAATCTTTAACTTAAGGAATATAACACTATTTGTGACCTAATAGCTTATTTTACCTAATGCTTTAGCTTTTCTTGACAGTTCACCGTTTACCGTTCACCGTTGACGGTTGATAGTACCATAAAATGATCACTTATCCCTAGCATCGGATCACTAGTCATTAGTTATTAGTTATTAGTTATATAGGGATCAGTGTAGGAATTGTGACAATTTTTGTTCCCTACTCCCTACTCCCTACTCCCTACTCCCTGTTCCCTTTGCTATTGCACCATATTCCCATAGTCTGGGCGAGAGTTGGAAACGCCACTTTCACCCTCATTGCTCTAATTATTATTGCCCTAAGTTTAGGTCAAGCAGGTTGGTTTCGGTGGTTAGCGCTTCACATAGCTAATTGGGGATGTGGTCGTGGCCATTTGCTTTTCTCCTTAGTGATCCTAGTCGGGATGTTATTGAGCAATGTGTTTACTAACGTGGCCACCACCATAGTCTGGACAGCTGCTGTCATGGAAATTTTGC
The DNA here is from genome assembly GCF_010672095.1 of Moorena sp. SIO3I6. Lineage (NCBI taxonomy): Bacteria > Bacillati > Cyanobacteriota > Cyanophyceae > Coleofasciculales > Coleofasciculaceae > Moorena > Moorena sp. SIO3I6. Next base: position 4,724 of record NZ_JAAHHU010000123.1, read on the forward strand.
TGCTGCTTGGCTTTAGTGCCAAAGCTACTCTAGCATTTGTATTTACTAGTGGTTTTATTACCGATGCCGCTAGCTTGCTACTGCCGATGAGTAATCCAGTAAATCTGATTTATGTTGATTATTTACAGATTTCCTGGTTGCGGTATGTGATGGTGATGTTGCCCGTAACCGTTGCCACAATAGCCACTAGTATCATCATTCTCTGGTTCTATTTTGAACCCGAAATCCCCCTGACCTATAACCTTGCCCGTCTACCACCACCTAATCGTGCGATTCGAGATTCCTTAATTTTTAAATTGAGTTTTCCTATTTTAGGACTACTCCTAATTGGCTACTTGTTGGCAAAAGTGCTAAATTTACCCATTGCCTGGATTGCTGCTATGGCAGCTTTAGTGATGGTGGCATTAGCAGCACGTTCCCTTAACGGTCGTGCTATTACACTTAGTTATATTTTACAGCTAGCAGGTCAACTGCCATGGCGAATTATTTTACTTATCCTAGTCCTGTTTTTATTCAGCATCGGTTTGGACAATCTGGGCATAACTGCTCTGTTGAGCCAGCGGTTGGAAATTCTTTCTAATTGGGGACTCACCTTAGCCGCTAGTGGTAGTGGTTTCCTAGCCACATTTATTGCCAGTGTACTCAACAATTTACCAACATTACTGCTGAATGCTAAGGCAATTGAAAACATTACGGATATTGATACAGCTGTAAAAGAAGTGATGATATACGGTAATTTAATTGGGTGCAACTTAGGAGCAAAAATTACTCCTTTAGGAAGTCTATCAACTCTACTTTGGTTGAATGTATTGGCTTTTAGAGGACTCCAAATCAGTTGGGTTTATTATATTCGCTTAACTTTTATTCTTACCATGCCAGTTTTGTTTGTTAGCTTGCTGAGTTTAGCAATTTGGTTACCATGGCTAATTGCTTGATTATATTTATGTTCACATCTTAACTAAAAATGCTATATAATAGAGAGAGGAATTACATGGGGTTTGTGACCAATGACAATGATTACTCAAAACTCTCCCAATAAAAAATCACAACTAGTGTCATTGGAAGCATTTCTAAAACTACCAGAAACCAAACCTGCTAGTGAGTACATTGATGGCCAAATTATTCAGAAACCAATGCCACAGGGAAAACACAGCACAATTCAAGGGGAATTGGTTACTGCTATTAATCTAGTGGTGAAGCAAGAACGAATTGCTCGTGCTTTTCCAGAACTTCGGTGTACTTTTGGTGGACGCTCAACCGTTCCGGATGTATCTGTGTTTGTTTACCAGAGAATTCCTCGTGATGACAATGGCGAAATTGCCAATGTTTTCCAGGCAGCGCCTGATTGGACAATTGAGATTCTTTCACCTGACCAAAGTCAAACCAAGGTGACAAAGAATATTCTCCATTGTTTAACGTATGGGACGGCAATGGGCTGGTTGATTGATCCAGAAGAGCAAACCGTTTTCGTTTATCGTCCAAAACAGCAAATCGAAGTGTTTGATCAATCATCCGAGAAACTTCCTGTGCCATCCTTTGCTAGGGAGTTAAGCATTACTGTGGGCGATTTGTTTAGTTGGCTATTGGATTGAAGCTATAATGGTAGGGTGGTAAAAAAGCGATCGCCGATAAGCTTAATGGAAAAAGTCTATTACTTTTTGCCCACCCTACGACTAAACTGCTTTTTTGTAACAGGCTACTGGTGAGCATATGCAGTAAATTGCCTTTTGAAGGGAGACTTAAACCCTAAAACTATATCCTGTTGGGGAACTCCGGCTTCAACTAATTCATTAGCTACTCCCACTTCAGTGCCATCACTCTGAATCCAAATTTTGTTATCTTTTATATCAATATGAATTAAGCTTCCATATTCCCGTCGTTGGTCATACCAGCCCACTAGCATAACTAAATAATGATTGCGCTCACTATCAAAAATCATTTGAACTTCTGTCTGATCATCGTTAAGGTTGATAGCGTGGGCTTTCAGGATTTTTTGGACTAATTCATGATAGTTTAATGTTTCCATGCCTTTCCGTAAACTTTGATGTATAATAGAATATATTTGGTGATAACCTAGCCATCTTTTTCCAGGGCTAACCGAACGGTGTTGTGAAAAATATCCTTGGTTGGTATAGACAGATGGGCAATTGGAAATGACTTAGGCTTTTTAAGATTTATTATAACTGAGATCGATCTAAAAAATTCCTCCCGCGCTCTACCGTAACGTCACCATCGGGAGGAATTTGAGCGGAATTATTAAATTGAGACCATAGGGTAAAAGTTAAACCTTGTTTAACTCGTGTTCGCCACACTTGCCTACCCCAAAGTTAGGTGTTTCCCTCTATAACTAAAACGATATCACCAGGGAGTTTGTGACATTTTTTTCGACTTAGAGTCCTGTTTTAAGAACTTCCGCCGCTAAAATCTGGGGCCGGGTACAAACAGATTGGCCACTTTAAACTCTTTCGCTCCCACTTCCGACAGCGAGAACGTAATCGGGTAGGGACGGGAAACACCTTTACAAAGATCCGGTTTCAGGCGGATGAAGGTAACAATGGGAGGCTGGGATTTTGCCAATATGGTTGTGAAGTCCTCTTTCTGCGTGCAGCCGTTGCTCGTCACTACGATCGTGACACCTTTTTCAGTGATGTTTATTCCATGCAATGGTTCTACCGTTTCTGCTAAAGCCGTGGGAGCTGTGACACAAAATACTGCCACTACAGCAAAGGGCAGGGTCGCTAGACCGAGTGCTAGTCTTGAGAGTGCTTTCTTCAAGGGAAGAGCAGCTGGCTTGAAGCGGTTGAATGGTGTATTTAGCATGATGTTTGAATTATTGATTTTCCGAATTTTGGCCTGATGTTAAAGGGACAGGACAGTCGAGATGATGGAGACCCTCGTGTCTCCCATCCCCTTAAGGCCGGGCCAATTTGGATTGAGCACTCAGAAGATTGAACCATAGGGTCTCCTTGTGGCTTCTGGTTCCGGGGAATTCAGGAATACTCAGGTTTCCTGCCCGATCGGACTTTGGAAAAGATTGGAGTTCGGCTCAAGAACTCCTGCGCCATTCGCGATTCTAAGAGCAGGGATATTTCATTGTCAATAAAATATAAGATAATCAGAGATAATTACTCTTAAGTACAAAAACTGATGCTTCGCTTTTTTACAGAAAAGAACCAACGGGGGCAGTTGCGATTAGCCCGAAGGGCTACGCTACGCGATCGCATCCTTGTCAAAGCAATACCCTAAACCTGAATAAAATAGGTTAACCCTTAATTATAACTTATTATTTTCAATGATTGGCTAGATTAAGTAAACTGCTTGGTAAAATGATTCCTATCAGTGATACCAATGGGTGTAATAGTGTTTACAAATTCAAGGCAGGAAGTGATGCAGGGTGGTCTTATATCATGTCAGGATAATTACCCTTAAAAAAAACCTTACCCATCTCCCGTTTCTCCCCATCTCCCCATCTCCCCATCTCCCCACACTCCCCTATCTTTTTCTATTTCCTATTCCTTGCGCACAGCGCTATTACTCACATGATCGCCAATCCAACCATCCCCTTGATGACCGCTCAAGAGTACTTGGCATGGGAAGAGAAGCAACCCATTAAATATAACTTTATCAATGGTAAAGTTTATGCCATCACTGGGGGAACACTTCCCCACAACTCCATTGCCCTCAATTTAGCCTCTGCCCTAAAAATTCACTTACGTGGCAAAAGCTGTAAAGTTTTTATGGCAGATGCCAAACTTGGTGTATCAGCAAACGGGCCTTATTACTATCCCGATGTCATGGTAACCTGTGACCACCGTGACCAAAAGTCCCGCAAAGTGATTTATCACCCTTGTCTGATTGCGGAAGTCCTTTCCCCTGGTACAGAAGGTAGCGATTAGCCCGAAGGGCTACGCTACGCGAACGCGGTAAAAAATTTAGACACTACCGCCGCCTTGATACCCTTAGGGAATATCTCCTGATTGATTCGGAAACCATGAGCATTGAATGCTACCGACTTAATGATAGAGGCAAATGGGAACTTACCAGTTACTTGATGGATGAAACCACAAAAGACGCAACAGAACCGGATGTACATATAACCAGCATTGACTTTGACTGTCCTCTATCCCAGCTCTATGAAGATGTTGAGTTTTTGGAAGACCAAGACAATTAATTACAGGTTTTTGGTGAGCAAAAGCTCATTTACTGGCTGGGTTAGCCTAGCGCTATAGTTTAGCCATGGCAATACTATAGCCACTCAATCAATTTATAGCGCAGCGCTAGCTTACCTGACCTCTGCTGAAGTCTTAACTATCACCCTACCAGCCTTGCCAGCACCAAACACCTGAGCAGTCAAGTCTCAACGGCTCGACTGGGAGTTGGGTTGGTACTGAGCAGAGTTGGTATTTTGAATAGAAGTACTCAACTTTCAGCACTTTCAGGAATTTCATCAGGTCTTTTTTCAGGACTTTCAGCAGCTGTTTTTTCAGGACTTTCAGAACTTTCAGCAGCTCTTTTTTCAGCCATTTCAGCAGCTCTTCTCTTAGCTTCGGCCAAGGCTTCCTGCTTATCTTCTTTCCGAACCTTGCAGAACCGTGGAGGCTGATCCATTGGGGGTGCCAATTCTTCTACAAACGCGAAGGCATTTTTGTGGGGAAGGAATCGGGCTTTGACCTGGATGAATTTTGGCTTGCCCTGCTCCTTGAGCTTAGGATTGAATCGGAATGGTTTGACCGAGGAGTCCCGCCAGAATAATGGACAGTGACCAGCTTTGAGTACCCGAGTTCTTTCTGTAGCCTGGTGAGTTTTGAGATAGTTCACTAATTGTTCACTGTGGTTCCTAAAGACTGACACACAGGGAACTTTACAAACAGGGATGAACTGCCACAATCCAGCCAAGATGAAATACCCATTGCCAATCGCTTCAGCCCAAGCATGGGGTCTGTCTTCCTGTAAAATCCCAATCACCTCAAACCGGATATCCTGGAATTTGTTCCGATCTGGGAAATGGATCGGCTTAGGATATACCACGAGGCGATGCTCTCGGTTTCCGGCCTCGATGTGCCCCTTGAGAATATCCAGCACATACCTTTTCCGGTTGTGCTTCAGCAGAAAAAAGAGTGGGTAAGGCTTACCCTGGATGGTAATGGTAGGAATTTTCTCAGACAAATCTACCTCACCAGTTATAACCCCAACAGCCATAAACTTTGGTTCTGATGGCTGAATTAGTTCAATTGGTTGAGATGGTTTTACTAATTTTTTGGGAATTTCTGGTTTTTTGATTAGTGTTAGAATTTCTGACATAATTAAGAGTGATTGTTTATGTTCTTAACAAAAGACATCTAAAGAAATCTAGGAGATAGATCCAATAGGTTACCTGGCAACTGCAAGACGAAAATAGAGACGATACAACTGATAGCTTGGCTTCGCCTGATTGCCATCGAGTGTCACCAAACCCATACTTTCTATAGGTGCGCTCTTACCATTAAGGATTAAATTCGCGCTTTGGTGTATTTTTCAATGGGCGAGTAAATCCCCCTTGGGTCACACCTCCTAGTGTAGGTACTGCTTGCAAGAACTCCTTTTATGTTATCTCTCTGACGAGAAAGGTGATAAAGGCCAAGGCTGGCCAGATCAGGAGATCATGCTCCCATGACTATTAGTCCAATTTGGTTTTACTGCTATTAGTCGAATCAATACCATAGTGCTGCCCTAAATTCTGCTCCTGCTTTGGCCTAAGCGGCTTTGGGCGCTTATTAGACTTCGCCGGAGTTGTCAGGGGAAAGGGGAAAGGACAAAGAGATTAGATTTGAGTCTACCCCAAACCTGTTGATGCCAAAATCCCAGTATGAACAATCGGTGTTGGGCAATAGGTCTTGAGCAACCTCAGTTCCCTGTCAGAAATTGCCTGGTGTTTTGAGAAGATAGGAGACATCATTCAGAATTCAGGAGAATAATTCAGAAGTTATTGGGAGAATACATAGGTTAATTGCCCATTAAACTCTGATTAATTCCAAATTAACTATAAAATTCCGTTATTATGGCTACTGACTCCTGACTCGAAGCTCCTGACTCCTGGATAAAGTCGGTGATGTCGAACTCAGTTTGGGCAAGACTAGGATACTCGAAAACCACCTGGACTTAATTCACAATATTTTTACTTTTTTTTCATAATTAACCAAATCTTCACATTTAGTTTAAAAAAGCTTTCAAAAAATTTGGCTAGTCTTCATGATAAATTTATTAAAATTATACTGATTTTTTCAGATCCTTACTTATATAACCTAACTGGGTTGTTTTTACAGCACCTTTGAACGGCACAGGAAGCTGCAAACAGCGAGTCAATCCCAAATGGACTAGTTTGGGATTGACTCGTAATTATCACTATTAGCCACTGAATCCAGAGGAATTGCTACAACCCACACTCACCTCAACCAGGTTTTGTAGCAATAATAGTGCGGTGACGAGGATCGCTGGCTACCGTGGTCTGATAGTCAAAACCAACTTTAATCATCGCCTCTTCTACATTAAAGCTGTAGTAGTCATCACTCCAAGGTTCTGTACTTTTCATCAACACAAACAGTGCAGGGGGGAGATTCTGGATGACTGGGGAGGCAGGATTATTGTCTACAACACCAAGGCAGCCACCAGGTCGTAGAATCCGTAGCACTTCCGAAAAAATTTCCTCTGTTGCTTGGCGCGGTAGTTCGTGGATCACAAACTGTAACGTGACCACATCAAATGAATTGTCCGGTAAACCGGTGTCCTCTCCTTTGCCATGGATCCATTCTGATATTTCTGCTGTCTGATCCATGGTCTTGGCCACAGCCAGCATATAAGGGGATAAGTCTAACCCAACGGTGCGGATTTTGCCCTTTTTGATCCTGGAGTAGTAGCGGTGTAGCGCTAAGGTAGAGATGCCCACTGAGCAGCCAATGTCTAGGACATCTGTGACTATCTCGGGATTATACTCTCCTAGTACTTTATGAAAACTACTTCGTAATCGTTCTTGTGCCGAAAGCCAAGTAAGTTTTTCTTTAGGCCAAATCCTCAACCCCATAGCCTTGGTAGCACTGCCAGCTTCAAAGGCAGCTTCCCAGCATAGGTTTCCCTGGTCATAAGCATGGAAAGGCACTTTGTAGTAGTCTGGGTAGACCAGGCTAGGGTTAGTAATCTCGGATAGTAAGGTCTTCGCTGCTGATTTTTCTAACTCCTGGTAGTTTTTCCGCCACTCAATCCCATTTTTTTCTGCGGTTTTAATTAGCACCTGTCTGGCCTGGTGTTGCATCACCTTGTAGATCGGCTTGGTGTCGATCAACAGATTAACGAACCGGGAGAGTAAGTCATCCCCCGCCCAGTCTGGTTTGAGCTTGTCTTTCATCAGTATTCAAAAATTATCCCAATGATTAGCTCATCTAATTATTTCATAGGGGTATTATTGCGCGGTATTATTCCTCTGCCCCAGCACCGATTTCAGTTCAAGTAACTAAACAGTGGCATCAACAATAATAAAGTAGTGTGGGAGAACGTTACGTTTATTCCTACCTACAAAGAGAATTAATGGCTAATGATTCTTAACCACCCAAAATCCCAAGTGGACAAAAGCTGGAGTAGTTGGGTCATAGTTCTATTACTGCTGGTGTGGATAGCGATCGCAGCAGGTTTACGGTTTACCTATCTGGCCGGAAAACCCCCCTGGTCAGATGAATTTGCCACCCTAGTGTTTAGCCTGGGCAATAGTTTTCGGAGCGTACCCCTGGATCAGGTGATTACCTCAGATACCCTCTTAGCTCCCCTCAAACCGAACTCTAGTGCTAGCATCAATTCCGTTATTAATAACCTAATCACGGAGAGTAATCACCCACCACTGTACTTCGTCCTCACCCATCTGTGGCTGAAGCTGTTTCCAGGCCATGAGGAATTGGTATCCCTGTGGGTAGCGCGATCCTTAAGTGTCCTACTGGGAGTGATTTCCATTCCAGCCATGTTTGGCTTAGGTTGGTTAGGGTTTCGCTCTTCCCTGGTCGGTCACTTCGCAGCAGCACTGATGGCTGTTTCACCCTATGGCATCTATCTGGCACAAGAAGCTCGACACTACACTCTAGGGATTCTATTAGTTATCGCTTCAGTCAGTTGTTTGGTGTACGCTACGCGATCGCTTCAACGGCAGACTCCCTTCCCGATTTCAATAGCATTAATCTGGGTTATTGTCAATAGTTTAGGCATAGCTGTCCATTACTTTTTCGTCCTGGTGATCGCAGCTGTAGGACTGGTAATGCTTGGGTTGCGGATTGGGTCAGGGGGTTCAGTGTTTTCTTGGAAGTACTGGTGGCGAATTTACGCGGTAGCCCTCGGGACATTAATGGGAGTCTTAGTTTGGCTGCCAATTTTGCCACGCCCCTCCAGTAATCGTTTGACAGAGTGGGTTCACCAAGACACAACCCTGAGCAATTTGCTCGAACCGGTAGCTAGACTCTTGTCTTGGCTGATCACTATGGTAGTGATGCTGCCAGTAGAAGGGCAATCCCTACCGATTATGGTCGCCTCTGGACTAGTAACAGTAATATTAGTAGTCTTGATCGTGCAACTGTTGCGTCGAGGACTCAGAATTCAGAGCTTACACTCCCAGACTAAGGTCATGACTCAGGTTTTGGGCGGATTTGTGGTGGGAGCGATCGCATTATTCTTATTATTCACTTACGGTCTTGGGATTGATTTGACCTTAGCGGCTCGTTACCAGTTTGTCTACTTCCCCATCGTAATTATGTTACTAGCAGCAAGCTTTGCCAGTTGTTGGAGAGCTGCCCAAGGGAAAGATCAGCAATGGGTAGCACTAATCCTGTTGATGGGATTGGTAGGTGGAGTCATAGTCGCATCCCATGTCAGTTACCAAAAAGCCGATCGACCAGATCTTGCGATCGCTAAAATATTAGAGATTAGTGATTCCCAGTCTCAATCCCTTCCAGTCCTGATTGCCACAGTTCACAAAAGCCATGAACAAACAGGAGAAATCATGGGCTTAGCTTGGGAATTGAACCGTCGCAAAGTAGTTGATACTGCTATTAATTCACCCCAGTTTCTCTTGGCACATAAAGACACCGAGCCAAGGGTGGCTACAGAAACGCTACAAAAAACTGTGGCTCAACTGCCGAAACCTTTAGAATTGTGGGTAGTCAATTTTTCTGCCTCTGTTGAGTTAAAATCCCAAGGTTGTATTAAGGATAAACAATCTATATCTAAAGTCCCTGGTTATCGATTTCGACGGTATTACTGTCAGAACTATAGGGCTGGAGCCAGCGAATAAGCGAGAGTGGTAAGCATTCAGCTTAAGCGCTACGCGCACGCTACGCGAACAGCATTCAGCTATCAGCATTCAGCTTATGTGCTACGCACACGCTACTTGAGGTGCTATCAGTAGTTGGCCAACGGCTGACGCCTGACGCCTGACGCCTGACGCCTGAATGCTTACGTGTGGGGATAGGGTGGAGACGGGAGATCTAAGAAGTAGTTTTCGATAATTTGCTATAGTTATAGAGATTTTTGCTTATTTTTATTCTACTTTATGCACAGACATCAGCAATTTTGCTAAACCATTATTACTAGATTCAACACTTAATCTTGAATACTTAGTACTTAATCTTTAATCTTTAATACTTAATACTTAATACTTAATACTTAATGCTTAATCTTTAATAATCTCTGTTCCCAGATCCGCTGTTCCCAGATCCGCTGTTCCCAGATCCGCTGTTCCCAGATCCGCTGTTCCCAGATCCGCTGTTCCCAGATCCGCTGTTCCCTATCAAACTTGGCAATTGCTGTAATTGTATGGTATATTTTCGAATAAATTAATAGCGCTAGAGTAAGTTGTCCGATCATGATAGATACCACCCAAGCTGCCTATCTTCTAGGTATTTGTCCTCAACGAGTTCGCCAACTCCTGAAAGAGGGCAGAATTCAAGGAGCCGAAAAAGTTGGTCGCTTTTGGCGGATTCCCCTATATAACGGTATGCCCAAGATAGTTCCCGGTAGCCGTGGACCACAAGGCTCCTGGAGAAAACAGCCCAGCAAATCCCTGACTCACATTTACCTCAACGAGGAAATACTTCTCAAGAATCAACAAAACCATACAACAGACCCAGTGATTACAGTTAAACGGGGTAATCGCGATATCAACTGTCATTATGTAGAAATCAGCGGGCCATCCCGGTTAGTCTATCGACCCGAGTCTCCCAAGAATGGTGGTGCCACCCTTTGGATAGAGGTTGAACCGAATGTGGAGGTTGTAACTAAGGTTTTTGGTCAGTATTAACATTTTCAGAATTAAGCTCAACCACTTCTAGGCTGTATCCTCTTTGCTTAGCAATCCGCTTAGCTTTGGCTTGGGCTTGACTGGAGGAATCAAATTTGAGTGCTCCCCCTGGATGAGGACACCAATTTAAGCGTTCCATACCACCTAATAACTCTAATGAGGCTAGGTAATTAGAGCTATTGGATTCAAATAATACGTACCTAGCTCGGGATGAAGTCCTGTTAGTAACATCGTGAGATTCTTGGCGACGTTGTTGTTTTAGTTTTGATGCACGACCCATAGCAGACCTCTAAAAAACTAGTGTTGAATTTTTAAAAAATTATCATTCCGGGGGCAAGTGATTATTGACAAAAGCAGAATCCTAGGTTGACCAAAGATAGTGCAAATCCAAGACAAACCCAGGCAAAACCTCCTCCCCTGATAAAGTCTTAGGAGACTCCAACACCTCCACCACTTGTCCTGGTCGATAAATTTCCACTTGCCGTGCTTGAGGATTAATTAACCAGCCCAGACGTACCCCATTTTTTAGATATTCCTCCATCTTGGCTTGAGTCACCGTTAACCGATCACTTGGAGACATTAATTCTACCACAAAATCCGGGCAAATCGGTGGAAACTTCTGGCGTTGCTCTGGTTTAAGTGCATCCCAGCGTTGTTGTTTAATCCACGCTACATCCGGAGAACGGTCAGCACCATTAGGGAGTTTAAAGCACGTCGATGAATCAAAAACTTTACCTAGCTTAGTTCGTCGATTCCAGATCACGAAATCAGCATTTATTTCTGAATTATAGTTACCGGTTTCTCCGCCAGTAGGTGACATAATAATCACTTCTCCCTTGGCATTGCGCTCAAATTTAATCTCCGGGTTATTTCGACATAACTGATAAAATTTGTCATCGGTCAGTTCAATAATAGAGTTTAAATTTACTGTAAAAGCTGTCATGGTTATGTTAGCAAATTATATAACAAATTTAACAATAAATATTGCTCACATCTTGCTTATTTAAAAAAAAGCAATGCTTGCTACGAGCCGCTACGCGAACGCACAATAATCCTAGGTTGACCAAAGATAGTGTAAATCCAGGACAAACCCAGGCAAAACCTCTTCCCCTGATAAAGTCTTAGGAGACTCCAACACTTCCACCACTTGTCCTGGTCGATAAATTTCCACTTGCTGTGCTTGAGGATTAATTAACCAGCCCAGACGTACCCCATTTTTTAGATATTCCTCCATCTTGGCTTGAGTCACGGTTAACCTATCAGTTGGAGACATTAATTCTAGAACAAAATCGGGGCAAATCGGTGGAAACTTCTGGCGTTGCTCTGGTTTAAGCGAATCCCAACGTTCTTGTTTAATCCACGCTATATCCGGAGAACGGTCAGCACCATTAGGGAGTTTAAAGCATGTCGAAGAGTCAAAACAAACCCCTAATTTAGCTTGTCGATTCCAAATTCCAAAATCAGTAGCTAGTTCAAAATTTTGTTTACCAGTTTCTCCACCAGTAGGTGACATAATAATCAGTTCTCCCTTGGCATTGCGCTCAAATTTAATCTCCGGGTTATTTCGACATAACTGATAAAATTTGTCATCGGTTATTTCAAGAATAGAGTTTAAATTTACTGTAAAAGCAGTCATGGTAATTTAAAATGTAGAATGGTAGTGACTATTGGACTTATTATTAATTTCCACAGGTATGATACACTCAGGACTACTATTTCTGACATTATTCACAGTAGTGCTAACGGGATAAACACTCATCTTCTGGGCATCATAGGTAATCAGTAGTGGCTGCAATAGCTCCCGTTGACTTACCTGATGATGCAGCCATAAATCATAATCACTAGGTTCTAATATCACTGGCATTCGATCATGGATCGGACTGATAATTTCATTAGCTACTGTGGTTATAATTGTACAAGAAACAATTATCTCACCCGCTGGATTTTTCCAACGTTCCCAAAGTCCTGCAAAAGCAAACGGACGCTTATCTTTCCTCTGGAAATACAACGGTTGCTTCTTGCCATCCTTTCGTCGCCACTCATAAAAACCATCCGCTACAACCAAGCAACGCCGACGACGAAATGCACTGCGAAATGCTGGCTTTTCTGCTACCGTTTCTGCTCTAGCATTAATCAGCTTTGCACCAATTTTAATATCCTTTGCCCAACTAGGAATTAAACCCCAACGTAACAATTGCCATTGTCGCTCGCTATCGTTTGAGGGGTTTAAGACTGTTGCTACCAGCTGAGTAGGGGCAATATTGTACTTAGCCTCCTCAGTTGGCACATGATCTAAATTCAAAGCTCGCGCTAGGCTTACCCCTATCGTTGTCAGGGTGAATCTACCACACATACTGGCTGGACGTGATTTAGTATTTATGTACTATTTTAAAAGCCAGTTATCCGTCCTGAGTGCTACAAACCAGCAAGCCTGTATTAAGCGTTCGCGTAGCCTGGCCTACGGCCAATCGCAATTAAATCAGTAATTCAATTATTTGTGGCTGGACGCTCTGGCCAGTTTGTTAGTTTCGTCCCTTACTGGAGCAGCGTTCAAGTAATAGACCTTGACAAAATTAGCAATTAAATCAGCAATTACCCGATTCCCGATTCCCGATTCCCGATTCCCGATTCCCGATTCCCTGCGCGCAGCCCTATAGTACGGGCAACCAGTCCGGTCACCCGTAGAACCGTCAACTCTCAACGAACCATCAATGTCTTAAACATCTGTTTCGCTAAACTCACGATTCATGTGGTCAAAAGGCTGATCAACAAATCCGATATTCCCAATACCAGCTTCTGTTGCCATTGCTTTGACCATATCTTTCATAATCTCAATCCCACGTACCGTTGGACCGATTGGCACACCTAGGGAGTTATAGGTTTCCCGCAACCCTTGTAGAACCCGCTCATCCAGGACATTGGTATCACCAGCAACTAGGGCATAACTAGCATAGCGCAGGTAATAATCCAGATCTCGTAAACAAGCAGCATAACGACGAGTTGTATAAGAATTGCCACCTGGACGCAACAGTTCAGGAACTTCCTCATACAGTTGTGCTGATGCTTGCTTGACAATAGAAGCAGCATTGCCATTGATTAAAGTAGCTACAGCCACCCGAGCGGTGCCAGTTTCAAAGTAAGACTTAAGTGAATCGATGGCATCCCGATCTAGGTAGCGACCTGAGCTATCATAATTCCTAATCAAGTTTGTGACTA
>NZ_JAAHHU010001230.1:0-1522 GCF_010672095.1 Moorena sp. SIO3I6
AAACAAGCACTTCAGGGAGCAAAGCAAGACGATACAACTCAGTTACTTAATCAAGCATTATCTGATCTCAGGGTGGTTTGGGATGAGATTCAACCTAAGTATAAACAGGAACTTAAAGAAATCAATGTCTGGCAGGAAGTGGCAATTCAAGCTCTTAAAAACAATCGAGAAGACTTAGCCCGTGCGGCTTTGATCCGGAAGCGGAACTATGAGAAAAGCGCGACGGACAAGAAAGCTCAACTAGACCAGTTAGCGAAGATGACAGAAACATTGATTCGCAACCGTATGAACTGGCAACAAACTTAGTGGGTTGCTCAAGTCATTAGAAAACGACTTTGAGCGATTAGCTATCAGCAACCATAACTTATCGAGTCGATTTAATTTTATTACCCCTACTCCCTACTCCCTACTCCCTACTCCCTAAAATCTAGGACGAGGTACTTCCAGGAATTCAGAACTGCTATATATTCTTACTATAGTTTAGTTGTAAAGATCCAAAAAATTGAATGGAACGTGGTTTACTATGGTTACCTCTGCTAGCAGCATTTTGCTGGCTGGCTTGGTCAGGTTGGAACGAATACCAAAAGATTGAAGCTTATCGCCGCTGGGCTGAACAGTTTGAACGGGCAAAGTATGATATCTATGCCGTGCTTGGTCAAAACGGCAGTGACCTGACTTGGGGCAAACCCACTAGAAATGAACCAGTAAATCTAGAAACCTTTTCCCTCAAAGACGTTAAATCAATCAACTTGCTAGTTGATAATCAAGTGGTTGACTTAGAGCAACCACCGGATAAAGGTCGTGCGATCGCATTAGAATTTCAGTTTCTCAAACCCATAGATCCAGTCAAAGTTCCCTTTACAGAAATTCCTTTGGCAGTGGAGTGGGGAAAATATCTCCAGTCATTAATCTCCAGTCATTAACTATAGCGCTGGGTGAAGGGAATAGGCAATAGGGAACTTCGGATCTCCAAATTGGCTAGCACCATCTGCTAATAATCCCAGGTTACCCTTACGAGTTAGACCTGGGGCTTCTCCTGAGTTAAGCTAAAAAATCCACTAATTGCTCTAACTTCAACCAAGGGGCACCGCTAGCCATAACATCCTTTGCCAGAGCAATCCCTGCTGTGTGGTCTTCGAGAGGTATAACACCGGCGACTTGAAGGGCTAATGAGGCATTTAACGCCACCACATCCTGCTGGGCTGGTGTTCCTTTACCTTGCAAAACATTCTGTAAAATTGCCCCATTTTCCGCTACATCACCCCCTCGTAGGGACTCAGTAGGGGCAGGAGTTAGACCGAGATGTTCTGGATTCAGACTCAAAAGTCGCACTTTACCCTCCGATAGCAGTGCCAAGTCAGTTTCATCTGCCAATCCCGCCTCATCTAATTTTTCCCTGCCATGGAGAACTATTGCGTTGGGAGTACCCATCAAACACAAGGATCGCGCTACAGTCTCTACAAAGTTGGGAGCATAAACACCGATTACCTGACCGGTAGGACGCAGGGGATTGACTAATGGT
>NZ_JAAHHU010001231.1:0-1521 GCF_010672095.1 Moorena sp. SIO3I6
ACGGTGGCTTCCCTTGGAATATCAACCATTGTTACGCCAAGCCCGGTGGATATTGCGTCAACATGCCGATGTGATGCTCAAAGCCGACCGAGGTTTCGCCAACCATGCTTTGATGAACTGGTTACTTTGGAGCAATTGGCACTATTGTCTACGGCTGCCCTGTGATGTCAATTTGCATGGTCCGCGTCGCTATCCGATTGAAGTCAGTTATCTGTGGCCACAAAAGGGAGAAGCAGTTTTCTATCACCATGTGGGTTTATGGCAAGATGGAAAACACCGCTCTCATCTGGTGTTAGCCAACGTCAAAGGGGTCAAAGAGCCTTGGGCGGTCATCACCGATGAAACCCCCACTTTAAAAACTCTGTGGCAATACGGTTTGAGGTTCCGGGTCGAGGAATTATTTTTGGACAGTAAGTCGGGAGCCTTTGAACTCGAAGACTCCCGCATCCGCTCGGCCAGCGCTCTCGAACGGCTCTACTTAGTGGCTGCGGTGGCACTACTGTACGGCACGACTCAAGGCATGGCTGTTCAACTACAAGGTCTGCGACGGCAGGTCGTTCGCGTAGCGTGACCAAAGGTCAATCCTCATTGGCAAAGGGGTCTGAGCTACCTGAAAATTGGTCTGCGCTGGCTAACGGGAGTCCTCCACAAAAGTCGTCAACTTTTAACACCCGTCCCCTTGCTACCCAAAGACCCGCAACCGTGCTAAGCTTGCTCAAAAAGCTCGTCAGGATTTTTACGTTCGCGTAGCGTGACTGCATGTCAATCGCATCTGGTTCTCACGGATTCAGTCGTTACAGTGTCGAGCCTGATACCTCTTGGTTTCACACAGATGTGTCAGGCAGCCAGGGATTTAGCTTCAACCAGGAGGTGTCCGATTACCCTAGCAATAGCTATGGATTGTTGGTGGTAATCAATCGGTTTTTTGTAGTCTTCCAGATCATAGTATGCAAGACCCAGATTACCCACGAAGCGATATCTACCCTTGCGGTCTCGGATTTCCCTAGCAATAGCTAAAGATTGTTGGTGGTAATCAATGGCTCTAGAGTAGTCTCCCAGCTGATAGTATGCATTACCCAGATTAGTCACGGAGGCAGCTTCACCCATGAGGTCTGTAATTGTCCTAGCAATAGGTATGGATTGTTGGTGGTAATCAATGGCTTTTTCGTAATCTCCCAGATGATAGTATGCATTACCCAGACTAGCTAGGGAGTTAGCTTTACCTCTCCGGTCTTGGTTTTCCCTAGCAATAGCTAAATATTGTTGGTAGTAATCAATGGCTTTTTTGTAGTCTTCCAGATGATAGTATGCATTACCCAGATTACCCAGGGAGTTAGCTTCACCAATGAGGTATTGATTTTCCCGAGCAATAGCTATGGATTGTTGGTGGTAATCAATGGCTTTTTTGTAGTCTCCCAGCTCATAGTATGCAAGACCAAGATTATTCAGGTAACCAGCTTCAGCCTCGTGGTTTCCGATTTCCCGAGCAATAGCTATCGATTGTTCCTGGTAATCAATGAC
>NZ_JAAHHU010001232.1:0-1520 GCF_010672095.1 Moorena sp. SIO3I6
AAACGTTTTATACTTTCGTAAGTGGAACCAAACTCGATCAGAAAGGGATCGATGGCATTATTATTAGACATCAAAGAGAATATAGTACTTTCGAGGTTAGCAAAGAAGGAGCGACCAGCAGGAATAAAAAGCTGGGTATAAGCTGCCTCATCGCATAATGAACTCCTCAAAAATTCTGTTAATTGTTCTCTGAGAATTCTTTTAGTAAAGAAAAGTCTTTCAAGACGACGCTCAATTTGATTGCTTTGTTCAGAGCTTTCTTTCTTAATTTTTTTCAGCCATTTGCGTAATTCTGATAGTTCTTTTTTAAAAAAATCTGAGTAATTAAAATTAATTATACTTTTGCTTTTAGTATTTTTGTTTTTACTAATTTCGATACCAACATTATATACTTCATACTTAATATAGAAATCATGATATCCCCAGGAATTAGGGGGAAAATAGTCTTGAAAAGTTTGAGAGTAACTTGAATCTAGGTAACGCTTAGTTTGTTCATTTTCTACTGCATCAAAAATTTTCCAAACAAAATTTTTAAAGTAAAAAAGAAGTTTAGCACATACACTTTTACCACTAGCTTGAGGTCCAATCACGATATTGATTCGTTTAACCTCAATCTCTAGTTCCTTGATACCAGCAAAATTTTTAACTGTAAGTTTTTCAACCATGACCAGAGATTAGAGTAAGCTGAGGTCTAGTGCATGGGTGTTGCTAGCCCTTACACTACACTATTCTTTATTTCTTCAGTATACTCTAGAATGTTGAACATGCTATTACCATGTTCAACATGCTGATAGCCAATACCTAATAGTTAATGGCTGATAGTACCTCAAGTAGCGTGCGCGTAGCGCTAATCGCTGTTCGCTGATTGCTGATTGCTGATTGCTGTCAACTGATTGCTTACCCTCGATTCAATCTCAATAACTCTTTCAGCAAAGTCAATAACTTAGCCGGGCGACCTGCTATCGCTGGCTCCGTGAGAATCCCTTGGCTTGGGCTAAACAAAAATGCCAGGAAAAATAAGCCAAAGATTACCATTACAATTGCTGGACCTGATGGCCAATTAAAATAGTAGCTTATATACATGCCACTGACACTAGAAAAAATTCCAATCATTGAGCCTAAACCCATCATGTGATGTAATTCTTTGACTAATAAATAAGCGGTAGTCGCGGGTCCGATTAACATAGAAATAACGAGCAACACCCCTACCGTCTGCATACTGGCGACAATGGTGAGAGTAATCGCCAAGATTAACCCAAAATAAATGACTTTTACCGGTAAACCGCTAGCTTGCGCTCCCAAAGGATCAAAAGTATAGAATAATAGCTCTTTATAGAACAACTTGGTTAATAGTAAAATTACTGCTGTAATCACCAGGGTTTGCCAAACATCTGCTGGTCTCACCCCTAAGATGTCACCAAAAAGAATATTTTCTAAGTCAAGTTGGTTAGTTTTCAGCACCGTAATTAGTATCACTCCCAAACCTAAAAAACTGCTGAAAGTCAACGCCATTGCTGCAT
>NZ_JAAHHU010001233.1:0-1519 GCF_010672095.1 Moorena sp. SIO3I6
TGGATTGACCTTGGCCTTTGGGTCACGCTACGGGATGCTTCTTTGGAGCCGCTACGCGATTGGCCGTAGGCCACGCTACGCGAACGCATCCACGACCGTATCCCAAACTCTTCCGTCTATTCCCGATTCCCGATTCCCGATTCCCGATTCCCGATTCCCCAAAATTGTCAATTCTCTTTTTTTCCATTAAACTAGTATTATCGGAATAGTTAAAGGGGAGTCCACTGATGAACAAGTGTGTTGGAACTACTGAAGCCGCATCTCTGTTAGGAATTTCGTCTCGGCGATTGCGCCAACTCCTAGAGAAGGGTAGGGTCAGGGGTGCTTATAAAAGTGGGAAATTCTGGATTATTCCTCTGTTCAACCATTTGCCACAAATTACCAAAGGGTCCCGTGGACCGAAGGGCAAATGGCGTACCAGTCGTCCCCCGGCTTTAGCGAAGATTAATGTCAACCGCAATCACATTGGCTCGAATATGAAGAAAAGCCCTCAAGAGCGGAAGCCAGTGATTTCAGTAAAACGAAAGGGCACCAATCTCTACGGCAACGAAGTCGAAATCCTCGGTCCTTGTAAGATTGTCTATAATCCCGATCATCCCCTCGATTGTGGCGCTCGTCTGTGGATCGAAACCTTCAGTGATATTCACTTCATTGGTGGCAGTTTCCCCGCTACTAGCTGAGTTCGGGAGTCGGGAGTCGGGAGTCGGGAGTCGGGAATCGGGAGTGTGGGAGGTGTGGGAAGTGTGGGGAGATGGAGAGATGGGGAGATTTGTATTAAGGGTAATTATCGGTTCTGATAGTAATAAGGTAAACAAGATTGTTTCCCTGTTCCCGATTCCCGATTCCCGATTCCCGATTCCCGACTCCCGATTCCCGACTCCCGATTCCCGACTCCCGATTCCCGACTCCCAATTCTTAATTCTAAATTCTTAATTCTTAATTCCCCATTCCTACAAAATCATCGGGATCTGATTAAGTTGATCTTCCCTTAAGGGTTCCGCGAACAAGCCTAACTTAACGGGGACATCATACAACCGACCGGGGGCGAATCTTGCCCAAAAATGGCGCATCCCTGGTACTATCACTTTGACTACATTTAAGCCAATATCCGGGCGGGTTTGGTCTAGAACTAGGGTTTCCATGCCTGCGGACTGGGCAATGTTGACACAGGTCATGACATCCTCATAAATATCATCACTCCACTGTTGAGCATAGTCACTGTAAAGCTTGAGGGGAATGTCAGGATTGGGAACCATGTAGGGATGGTCTTTGCGGTTTAGATTATGCTTATTCCATTCTTCCCAAGACCCGGTTTCACTGGGTTCCACGTCATCCACATAAAATCCCAGTTGGTTCATTTCTGTAACTGCCCGTAAAATAGCAATCCGAGGATCGAGATGGGCACCAAACCCGGCAATAATCCCTTCTTGTTCCTGATCGGTGCGGGCTGACACGGCAGCAAAGGCCGGAATGCCTAAATCACTGGTAATATCCAGCACCCACAAGTCACGTTTGCGAA
>NZ_JAAHHU010001234.1:0-1519 GCF_010672095.1 Moorena sp. SIO3I6
GTATCAACAAAGCGATCCGCCCCGACCCCCGAAAGAAATCCTACCGACAATGTATGATCTACCTAGCGAAGAAAAGGAGGATTCAGGATTGCCAGATCAATACCATATTTGGCAAGCAGACTTACTGGAAAAAACGTTTTTCCCCCCCAATTATCCTAGAAACCAAATTCTCGTTGCTAGCGATCTTAATATCTACTACAATCTGAAACATCCTACTTGGTATAAACGTCCCGATTGGTTTGCTGTCTTGGGAGTGGATCGTTTGTACGAACAAAGAGAATCCCGGTTGAGTTACGTGATCTGGCAGGAAGGAGTAGCTCCTTTTATTGCCATCGAATTACTTTCTCCTAGTACACAGAAAGAAGACTTAGGGGAAGTTAGGCCACAAGCCAACCAACCCCCAACTAAATGGGAAGTCTACGAACGGATGCTACGGATTCCCTATTACGTGGTCTTCAATGGTAATAGCAATAAACTGCGCTTGTTTGAATTAGTGCGCAACAGCTATCGGGAAGTGATTCTCAACGGTGACAAATTCTGGCTTCCAGAAATAGAACTAGGTTTAGGATTGTGGTCAGGATACTATCAAGAGTTAAACCGACTTTGGTTGCGTTGGTACGATGCAGCCGAAAATTGGATTCCTACACCGGTTGAGAAAGAAAGACAGCTAGTTGAACAAGAACGTCAACGAGCTGAACGAGAACATCAACGAGCTGAACGTCTAGCAGCTCAATTGCGAGCAATGGGTGTTGAGCCAGAAGATTGAAATTTTAGGTAGGGTAGGGTGGGCAAATAATGAGAGTTTGGCAATTAGATCAAATATCATGTTCATTTGCCCACCCTACAAGAGCGATCGCACTAACATCAAAAACTCTTCGGAGCTCTTTCCTACTGTTTCCAGATCCGCTGTTCCCAGATCCGCTGTTCCCTGTTCCCTTTTAGCATCAATCCTATGTTCACAACTAAAATAAAAATGCTATAGGACTCCATAGTTACACAGGACTTACGCAAAGACACCAGATAGGTCGTAGATTCTGATCAGACTAAATTCATAACTAAAGAAGGTTTTTTAAGTTCTTTAGTTAACTATGAAGATAAACTTTGGTGCTTAATTTTATAAACTGTACATTTAGTCAAGTAAGCTAGTCTTTTCAGAAAATTCCACACCAAAATAGCACAAGCAATATGGTTTCTTTGGATTCGAGATTTACGACACTGACAAGATTGTATGCCAGTCAATGTCTTGATGCAGTCGCTCATGGGGGAAACCACGGCAGTCGCTCATGGGGGAGACCACGGCAGTCGCTCATGGGGGAGACCACGGCAGTCGCTCATGGGGGAGACCACGGCAGTCGCTCATGGGGGAGACCACGGCAGTCGCTCATGGGGGAGACCCCCAAGACCGCGCTGCCTCCCCAAGACCGCGCTGCCTCCCCAAGACCGCGCTGCCTCCCCAAGACCGCGCTGCCTCCCCAAGACCGCGCTGCCTCCCCAAGACCGCGCTGCCTCCCCAAGACCG
>NZ_JAAHHU010001235.1:0-1519 GCF_010672095.1 Moorena sp. SIO3I6
TGCCTAAATCCTAGTCTCTATCACTGTTTCGACTACTTTTGCCTAATGGATAGCAATTCTGGGGGGAACAAAACTATCAAGCGATGCAGCGCGGTCTTGGGGGTTTCCCCCATGAGCGACTGCATCAAGACAAGTCCCCCAGAATTGGGGGATTTAGGGGGCTTTAGTAAAACCAAATGATCGCGCATTCATTCCTTAATTCAGCAACGCCATATTTATGAGTTTAGGAAGTGCGATCGCTAAATTAAATTCCCCTCAACCTCAGTCTTCGCGCTGAATAGGAGTAGAGTGGGCATCCTGCCCGCCCGGAAATATATTGAAACTGGCAAGATGCCAGTTCCACTCCCGATTCCCGATTCCCGATTCCCGATTCCCGATTCCCGATTCCCGATTCTAAATTCTTAATTCTTAATTTTTAATTCCCAAAAAAAATAGCCGTAGAAATACTATCCACGGCTATTTCAATCACATATGTCAGAAATTTCCGAAACCCTGGGCCAAGGGGGGGAAACCCCCCCGAAAGTTAAGGTGTTATGGCAACAACCAATACTTGGTCATGGTAGTTATTACTTCTCCTGGAATCTCGGTCGGCTCGAAAGGGGTCCACTCGGCAATCTCTGCATAGCCTAGGGCATAAAGCATCTGCATACTATTGATTACTGATTCACGAGGACCTTTGAGAGTGTGGTGAGTCGGTTGTTTCTTGAAATTGCGAGTAAATTGTTCTGACATTGTGAAAAAGTTCAACTTGGATTAATATTGATTATTGTAATGATTATATTTTTAATTGTCAAGGGTTTTTAAAAGTTTTTTTGGAGATTTTTAGGGTTAGTTAAAAAAGCGATTATCTGTAAGAGAATCGGGTAGTATATCTTTAAAATTGTCAGCTTTATTAGTCAGTTAAATAACCCATAGTCTTTGAATTGGATAAGCATCAAATTTATTATCCCGACTAATTAAAACCAGAGATCTATTCATGGCTTGAGCAATCAACATTCTATCAAATGGATCACGATGATGTAGGGGTAGATTAGAAATTTGCAAGGTGTCGATAAATGAAATAGGTAGTAAACTAATATCTGATGATTGAAGTTCAGATTCAATGGTTTGATAACTTCGTTGCAGTGATAACTTACCAAGATTCAACTTAATTGCAATTTCCCAGAGACTAGCAATACTAAGATAAACCCTATCCGCTGCATCAATCATGTCTCTTAGTTTATTAGGCAAATTTGGGTCATTTTCAGATAACCAAATAAATGCATGAGTGTCTAACAGGAAAGAGCTCATTCCATATATTCCTTAAAATCTTCTAATGGTTCATCAAAATTATCAGGCAATGGTAGAACAAAGGTTCCTTTTAAGATACCTGAACGACGTTTGTTAACAGCATGCTGCTCTGGGGAAATATCTTGGGAGTAGTTTGCCATCAGATACTTGGCATAATGGAGCAGTTCTTGTTTTAGGGATTCTGGCATTTTCTCCACTGTTTGTAAAATTTCTGTGTCAATAGTCATGG
>NZ_JAAHHU010001236.1:0-1518 GCF_010672095.1 Moorena sp. SIO3I6
CACGAACTTTCTGGGGGACAGCAGCAGCGGGTAGCCTTGGCAAGAGCAATGGCGATCGCACCAGAAGCGTTACTATTAGATGAGCCCCTTTCTGCCCTTGATACCTATCTCCGGAATCAGATCGAAAGGCTACTAACGGAAATTTTCTCTACTTATCAAGGAGCGACTCTTTTCGTCACCCATAAATTAGAGGAAGCTTACCGGGTCTGTGGTAATCTGTTAGTACTTTCCGAAGGAAAGGTTATTGCTTCTGGCTCTAAAGAAGCTATTTTTGAGCATCCTCCTAGCTTTAGGGTAGCACAATTAACCGAGTGTAAAAACTTTTCTCGGGTTGAAATTATTGACCACAAAAAAATTAAAGCCCTGGACTGGAACTGTAGTCTCTTAGTTGTGGAACCGATCAGGAAATCGTTGGCTTATGTTGGCATCCGTGCCCATCATCTGAGATTTCTAAAAGAGCCAAATCACGACAATACTTTTCCCTGTTGGCTGGTGACCATGAGTGAAACCCAGCACCGAGTTACACTTTATTTGAGTTTATATACTGCTTCTAGGAATACAGGACTTATGGATTGCCCCCTAAATCCCCCAATTCTGGGGGACTTTGACATGATTCCCCCCCAAAATTGGGGGGTTAGGGGGGCAAAACCAACTAAACTTGGTAAGTCCTACAATCCTCAACAGTATCACCTCCAAGCTGAAGTTTTCAAGGAAAAATGGCATCAGATTAAAGCTTGGCCTCAGCCATGGTATGTGCAGTTAGATGCTTTGAGGTTGATTTTGATGGAGAGTTGATTGAACTATAGCAGTTAATTGGGTGAGGTAAAAAGTCTTGGGTTTTAGGGAGCAGGGAGCAGGGAGCAGGGAGCAGGGAATAGGGAATAGGGAATAGGGAACAGGGAGAGGAAGTGCAATCGCATTCTTTTCTCGGTTGGGTTGAAGCAACGAAACCCACCACTATCTTTTGGCTTGGGAATCGCTACCATTTCCAATCCTCTTCATCCCAATAATTTTTAATCCGATCATCAATTAATAATTCATCATCACCATTTTCTGCCATTTCTTTAAATGCTTCTTCCCATCCTTGACGAGAGTGGGATACTGGCGAAATTATCACCTTCCCATCTTCTACTGTTATTTCAACTACATTGGCTAAACCACATTCTTCAATAATTGCTTTAGGAATTCTAATTCCTTGGGAATCTCTAATACGTACAATGGCAGCTTTCATCAGCTTAATTACTTTTGATGGATAATTCCTATTTTATAGCAATCCTAAATCAATTGTGATAATTTTTGTCCCCTGTTTCCTACTCCCGTCTTGATGCAGTCGCTCATGGGGGAAACCCCCAAGACCGCGCTGCATCGCTACTCCCTACTCCCTATTCCCTGTTCCCTGTTCCCTGTTCCCTTTGCTCTACGAGTATCCCGATCAGATAGATTACCCACCGAAAGCACATGTTTAGGCATTCCTCCCATTCGTTCTAAAACCGATTTTTGGGATTGAAAATTTTGGCA
>NZ_JAAHHU010001237.1:0-1517 GCF_010672095.1 Moorena sp. SIO3I6
TGCATTTAAAGCTTGAATTAATTCAGGTGATCCTTGCACATATTCTCCATTTTTATTAAGAAAATAAAGTTCAATATTTTCCACTACTTTTCCACTAACTTCTAGAACAGCGGTTCCATCTTCTGTAACCTCTCGTAGAATAATGTCTTTAAATTCAAAATATTTAGGTTCAAGATATTTTTTTTCTTCTATATAGATATTGAATGCACTATTAAGAACACGATTAAATGTATCAATACAGTTATGTAATTCAGTTAAATTTGGCAGCTTACCAGTATCATTTGTGAGCAATAATATACCTTGATTTAAAAACTGAATAAACTCCTTTGCATAACTTGCCTTTATGCTAGTTACTCCACTATATTCTGCTAATTTTAATGTTTTAAATGAGCCTGTATGAACAAGATAATCTCTATTTAGTTGCAGTTGATTCTCAGATGTCCTAGTTTCTGATTGAGTCGATTGATGAGACTGATTTTGCAGGTGGAATGCATCAGGAAAATTCCTACGTAAACGAGACAGACACAAATCAGGCCATTTCTCCAAAGATTGAGTCAAAAAATAAGGTTTACTTTCTGAGTATAACGATGCTTCTGTTTGTTTATCTACTTGATACAAAGGTAAAGCAAAAACATAAATAGGTACAAAACCTGGAATAACTGTAGTCAGCAAACAAAATCTGAAACACTTTATAAAAGTTTTATTCAAAACTCTATTTTCATTTTTCATGGTTTCAATATTTCCAGTTGTTCTTCGAGTTTACTTACTCGTTGCTGATCTCCTAAATTTTCATATATTTTCTTGGCTTCCTCTAGCAAATTGATTCCTTCTTCAATATTGTTACGAGCATATTTTACTTCACCTAACCCTGCTTTGGCTGCCGCTAGTTCATCTAAATTTTTACTGGTTTCTGCAAGTTCAACTGCTTCAACATAGGAAACCTCTGCTTCGAGAACTAGTCCTATTTGTCGATAGAGATCTCCTAGTAAGCGATCAACTGTTGCTATTTTTTCATGTTTGGTTAGTTCTTCTAGAATTTCAATTGCGCCAGCAATTAGATTGTAATCAGCATAACGCCTAGCCAGAAGTAATGCTTTAGTCTCTTTAGGCAAGTTTTCTTTCTGGATACGTTGGGTAATTTTCTTGATTTTATCAGCTTCATCCTGATCAATAAGCTTAAATCCTAGTCCTAATGTTGAGTCTTCTGTAGATGATTTGTTGGTGTCTGTGGAAATAATTAACTTATACCAGATACCTGACTGCAAAGGTGGATATCCTGAGTAAACAGCCTCGCAGATATTTTCTTGACAAACCTGCTCTCGACTAAATTTTTCTGTCCAATTTAATTCTCGACCTCTCACTTGTACTGTAAAGATGTCGGCACCAATCGCTCCATTCCAACGCAGAGTAGGCTGATCAGTACGTAATAGAGTTGCTCTTGGAGTAATAATGTAGGGAATATAGGGATTTTCGCGGCTTGGGGATACAATTGGTCCACGTCTTGTTGGAATTGGTGG
>NZ_JAAHHU010001238.1:0-1515 GCF_010672095.1 Moorena sp. SIO3I6
AAACCCAAGGTCAAACTTATTGTTGCTCCTTTTCCTGACCGACAAAAGGGTCAGTCTGAGTTTTTCTTCAAGCCTTTTTCCTCAACCCCCTTGACAATTGGCATACAGGCTTAAGTTGTCACCGATGCCCTACTCCCGATTCCCGATTCCCGATTCCCGATTCGACCGTAGAGCACAGTTAGCCCCTTCCGGGCATTGCGAATACTGGGATGATTGGGGTCTAACACTGGCGTGAGGATGCTCAGAGATTTGTGGAAAAAGCTCACAGCTAGCTTTAACTTGTCCAACTCGTTACTCTGTTCCGAGATCAGCCAAGCCAAATCACTCAGGTACATTCCCACTTGGGGATGATTGTTGCCGTAACTTGAGTTCAGGGATTTGATGCAGTCTTGATACAATGCTAAGTTAGGATGATTGGGACCGTAGAACTCTTCAATTACGTTAATCGCGTCCTGGTGAAATAGTTCTGCTTTATGATATTCCCCAGAATAGTATACTAAGGCAGACTAGGATAAGTAGAAATTGAAAAATGACAACTGGTTTAACCAACCCTAGTCCTTATTACCTGAAATTAATCACCGAATTTGCGCCCCGTCCCATTACCAATAATGCTGAATTAATCGCCACCCAACAAAGAATCAACGACCTATTAGATCAAAAACCGCTTAATCAAGATGATCAAGATTATCTCAGGGTATTAGGGATGTTAGTCTATGACTATGAAGAAAAAACTGAACAATTGCCCGAATTAACCGATGCAGAATTATTACAGACATTAATGGAAGACTATAATCTAACGATACAAGATTTGTTAGGTATTTTTGAGCAAGAGCAAGCGATTTTAGATATATTAAACGGAAAGCGTAAACTCAATTCTCAAGAAGCCTTGAAAGTGCGTAGGCTAAGCCCTAGCCCGTTGGGCTAATTGGGGAGCAGGTCAAACTTGCAGAACAAATGAACTACTTGACAAAATGAGTAAATTGAGTTTATCTGTGTCAAGCTACCTAAAAAATTAAGAATTAATCCCAAAATGACCCCTGAAAAGCAAAAAGAGCTCAACGAGTATCTTCAAGCAATTGCCAAGATTCTTTATGAGGACTCTGATCCGACCAAACTAGACACAATGGCGGGAATAGAAGAAACTGTGAGAGAGAAAACTTTAGAGTATATCACACCAAAAATCGGTTTTTTTTTATCAAAGAAACAACAAAAACCGAGGCCGGAAGACTGAGAACATTAAAGAGTATCATTGGAAAATTACCAATAACCGAAAAGCAAGCCATCCGATTAAATCTCGAAACTAACCAAAGAATAAGTCCGTTTTTAGAGCAGTGTTGTGTTCGAGCAAGCGCCAATGTATCTTATGATAATGCTGCCAGAGATATTGACTACTATACAGGAATGAAAATCTCAGCAAAAACACAACAAAGACTAGTACATCGTTATAATTTTACTGACAATGACTGTAGTAAAGATATTGAAGAAGTGAGTGTAGATGGAGGAAAAGTAAGGTTA
>NZ_JAAHHU010001239.1:0-1512 GCF_010672095.1 Moorena sp. SIO3I6
TAATCGAGCAAAGTTTTTATTGGCACACGAGTTCCAACAAAAACAGGGGTTCCTCCCAGGATGTCAGGGTCGCTATGAATAACACGGGCTGCGGTTTTCATGTCCGTTATTCCGTATACTAGGAGTTTCTCTAATTTTAGCCTACCGCTAACTGCTCCGAACTTATTTAATCTGAATTGATATCCTCATCTTGTTTGCTGGCAATGGTGATAGCCTGCTAACTGGCGGTGATGACGCCGATCAGTTTTGGATTGCGGCGGCGGCTTTTCCCAGCACTGCTAACACCATTACTGACTTTGAGTTGGATGTTGATGTACTGGTGATGAGCGGTCTAGGGGTCACCTTTGAAGATATTGCGATCGCTCAAAATCAGGATAATATTTTAACCAGTACTTTAGGTCAAGACTTGGCTGTTCTGAAGGAAGTTCAGGGCAGTGCTCTTGAGAGCGATAATTTTCTTTTCCTGTAAACAAAAAAAAGAACGGGAGGTAGTATTTTCCGGAATCCTGATTCCTTGACTGTAGTTTACAGTAGGAAGCAAGGCAACATTCACGCTAACCATAAGTAGACAGCGTAAAGTGGTTGGTGTAAACCTTTTATTAGCTTGCTTCGTCGTTGATTCAATAATTCCCTATTTCCACTGATGTCGTTACTCAGTTTGGAGGGAATACTTGTGAAAATTAGAGCAATTCTCTAAGCTAAACATATTGAGGAATAGTGATATGGATGAAGTGGTTAGAAAGGTTGCTGCACTAGGCTTACCTGGTGTGATACTTCTGATTGCTATGGCAACAACGGGATTCACTGGAGCAGCAGCGATCACAGCGGCTTTGGCAATGTTAGGTCCATTCGGAATGATCGGAGGCATTGCTTTCCTTGGGGTGGTGGGAATAGCTGCTGATGGCTTATCGAAATTCGGACTTGAAGCGTTACTGGTTGGAATATATAAACAGCGCCAACAAGAAGGAGAATCTAAAGCATCTCTCTGTAAAGAGATTGAACGGTTAATGGTTTCTGCTGATTTGAAACGCAAACTCAAAGCCGAATTATAGACTGTTTCTAAAGTAAATCTTATTGGTGGGTTACGGGGGACAGCTCTGTTAACAGGTGAGCTTTTAAAGTCCTCGCCGCCTAACCCACCCTACGTGGCTGATTTAAGCAAAGTTTAACAAACAGTCTCTTAGGTATTTCAAAATAAGATGCGTTTCCACTGTTATTTCCACTGATGTCGTTACTCAGTTTGGAGGGAATACTGGTGAACATTATATCAACTTTATAAGCTAACAATATTGAGGTATAGTGATATGGATGAAGTGGTTAGAAAGGTTGCTGCACTAGGCTTACCTGGTGTGATACTTCTGATTGCTATGGCAACAACGGGATTTACTGGAGCAGCAGCGATCACAGCGGCTTTGGCAATGTTAGGTCCATTCGGAATGATCGGAGGCATTGCTTTCCTTGGGGTGGTGGGAATAGCTGCTGATGGCTTATCGAAATTCGGACTTGAAGCGT
>NZ_JAAHHU010000124.1:0-18050 GCF_010672095.1 Moorena sp. SIO3I6
AACAGCTCTAGTTAGTTTGATCTCAGTAGGACTAATTACGCCCCAGCCCACAGTGGGACAAACTACTATTGCCCAACAACAGGAATCAGCACAAGCACAACTAACCAAAGCTGAACAACTGAGTCAACAAGCATGGGTACTGAAGGAGCAAGGGAAATACTCCGAAGCGATTCCCCTCGCCCGGGAAGCTTTGAGGATTCGACAGCAAGTGCTCGGGGAAGAACACGCAGATGTGGCAGAAAGCCTCAATAATCTGGGGTTACTCTACAAATCAATGGGGAGATACCAACAGGCTGAACCCTTGTTAACCGAAGCCTTGGAGATGACGAGACGGTTGCTGGGGAACCAACACCCAGATGTGGCATTAAGCCTGAATAATCTGGCGACACTCTACTATTCCATGGGAAGGTACCAACAGGCGGAACCCTTGTTAACCGAAGCCTTGGAGATGAGGAGACGGTTGCTGGGCAAGGAACACCCTGATGTGGCAACCAGCCTCAATAATCTGGCGGGACTCTACGAATCCATGGGAAGGTACTCAGAAGCCGAACCCTTGTTAACCCAAGCCTTGGAGATGATGAGAAGGTTGCTGGGCAACGAACACCCTTCTGTGGCAACTAGCCTCAATAATCTGGCTTTCCTCTACCAATCCATGGGAAGGTACCAACAGGCGGAACCCTTGTATACCCAATCCTTGGAGATGTGGAGACGGTTATTGGGTAAAGAACACCCAGATGTGGCATTAAGCCTGAATAATCTGGCTTTACTCTACCAATTAATGGGAAGGTACGAGCAGGCGGAACCCTTGTATACCCAAGCTTTGGAGATGTGGAGAAGGTTACTGGGTAAAGAACACCCATATGTGGCAAGCAGCCTGAATAATCTGGCTTTACTCTACCAATTAATGGGAAGGTACCAACAGGCGGAACCCTTGTATACCCAAGCTTTGGAGATGTATAGACGGTTGCTGGGGGAGGAACACCCAGATGTGGCAAACAGCCTCAATAATCTGGCTTTACTCTACCAATCCATGGGAAGGTACCAACAGGCGGAACCCTTGTATACCGAAGCCTTGGAGATGTGGAGACGGTTACTGGGTAAAGAACACCCCTCTGTGGCATTAAGCCTCAATAATCTGGCGGCACTCTACCAAGCTATGGGAAGGTACCAACAGGCAGAATCCTTGTATACCCAAGCTTTGGAGATGTTTAGACGGTTGCTGGGGCAGGAACACCCCTCTGTGGCAAAAAGTCTCAATAATCTGGCTTTACTCTACCAAGTCATGGGAAGGTACCAACAGGCGGAACCCTTGTTAACCGAATCCTTGGAGATGTATAGACGGTTGCTGGGGCAGGAACACCCCTCTGTGGCAAAAAGCCTCAATAATCTGGCGGCACTCTACCAATCCATGGGAAGGTACCAACAGGCGGAACCCTTGTTAACCCAAGCCTTGGAGATGTGGAAACGGTTATTGGGTAAAGAACACCCAGATGTGGCATTAAGCCTAAATAATCTGGCTTTACTCTACCAATTAATGGGAAGATACCAACAGGCGGAACCCTTGTATACCCAAGCTTTGGAGATGTGGAGACGGTTACTGGGTAAAGAACACCCATTAGTGGCAAAAAGTCTCAATAATCTGGCGGCACTCTACCAATTAATGGGAAGGTACCAACAGGCGGAACCCTTGTTAACCCAAGCCTTGGAGATGTATAGACCTTTGCTGGGGGAGGAACACCCAGATGTGGCATTAAGCCTCAACAATCTGGCTTTACTCTACCAATCAATGGGAAGGTACCAACAGGCGGAACCCTTGTTAACCCAAGCTTTGGAGATGAACAGACGGTTGCTGGGGAACCAACACCCAGATGTGGCATTAAACCTCAATAATTTAGCTGTTTTACATCACAGTCAAGGAAACATTCCGCAAGCTCTGGAGTTTCTTGAAGCAGGATTAAATATCCAAGAACTCAATCTAGAACGTAATCTCGTTTCTGGTGCTGAAAAGCAAAAACGAGACTACATGAAAACTATTTCTGGGACAAGAGATAGAGCTATTTCTCTACACCTAAATTCAGCTCCTGATGATGAAAAAGCAGCTCGTCTAGCGTTAACAACTATACTTCGTCGCAAAGGTCGTTTACTGGATTTCTTGACCCATAGTCAGCAACTGTTGCGTAAACGCTTAGATTTCCAAAGCCAAAAATTACTAGACCGACTAAACAATACTCGCACCCAAATCGCTAACCTCACCTACAACCGACCGGATAAGCTTTCCCTTGAAGAATATCGTAATCAACTCAATGAATTAACTAATCAGGAACAGGAACTAGTCGCAAAAATTAGTCGGCGCAGTCGTGAATTTGCCCAAATCAATCAACCAGTCACCATCGAAACCATTCAACAACTCATTCCATTGGATACGGCACTGGTAGAATTTGTAGAGTACAAACCCTTCAATCCCCAAAAGAGTAGCTGGGGTAATCCCCGTTATGCCGCCTATGTACTCCGTTCTCAAGGCGCACCCCAAGGCATTGATTTAGGGGAAGTAGATGCTTTGAAACCTCTGTGGGAGATACTTGAATTATCCCTTCAAGACCGAAAAACTCGCATCCCTCAGTTAAAACAAGCAGCCCGCAATCTGGATCAGAAGCTGATGGCGAAAGTCCGTGCTTTGTTGGGAAATAGCCGCAGGATTTTACTGTCTCCAGACGGCTACCTCAACCTCATCCCTTTTGAAGCTTTAGTAGATCAAGACAACCGGTATTTAGTAGAAAGCTATGGTTTTACCTATCTCACCTCCGGTAGGGATTTACTGAGATTATCCAATCCTAATCGCAAGCTCACCCAACCAGTACTTTTGGGAGCACCAGATTTTGATAATTCGGCTCAAACTACTGCCCTTGGGGAGGAAAACCAGATAGTAGCAACCCGCAGTTTACGTGACTTTAATCCTTCAGAGTTGAGCTTATCCCCTTTACCGGGTACTCTTGAGGAAGTAAACGCGATCGCAAAGATGCTGGGTGTGGAGCCGTTGTTGGGTGCTCACGCTAATGAAGCAGCATTGAAACAGGTTACTCGTCCCAGAATACTACATATCGCTACCCATGGTTTCTTCCAAAACAGACCTGAAAAGGAAGAGTTGACTAATGGGGATAATGCCTTACTTTGGTCATGGTTAGCATTAGCAGGAATTAAGAACAACAAGCCAGACAATGATTTAGAAGATGGCATCTTCACAGCCTTAGAAGCAACCGGATTAAATTTATCAGGTACAAAGCTAGTGGTGTTATCAGCCTGTGATACAGGTTTAGGCAATATCAGTGCTGGAGAAGGAATCTATGGGTTGCGTCGAGCGTTGGTAATTGCCGGGTCAGAAAGCCAAGTCATTAGTTTGTGGAACGTGAATGATGAGGCTACGAAGTATCTAATGGTGTCTTATTATCAAGGATTGAAGGATAACCAAGGGCGTTCTGAGGCTTTGCGAAGGATTCAGTTGCAAATGCTAGGAAGTCCGGAGTATCAGCATCCCTATTATTGGGCGAGTTTTATTCCTTCTGGTAATTGGCGCTCTATGGATGGGGAGTAGGGAGTAGGGAGTAGGGAGTAGGGAGTAGGGAGTAGGGAGTAGGGAGTAGGGAGTCGGGAGTCGGGAGTCGGGAATAGGGAGTAGGGAGTAGGGAGTAGGGAGTAGGGAGTAGGGCATGTTGGTGGAATAGGCATGTTGGTGGAACGGGCATCTTGCCCGTATCCTGCCACAACCTGACAACCAAATAACCTTCAACCAAATAACCTTCAACCAAATAACCTTCAACCAAATAACCTTCAACCTTCAACCTTCAACCAAATAACCTTCAACCAAATAACCTTCAACCTTCAATCTTCAACCTTCAACCTTACAAACTTCAACTATTCCCGCTCAACCCTACGATTCTTTATTCATAAGATCACCTAAATCAAAAACAATCACGAATTTAGCATCAGGCATAAGGCGTTTCAGAGCTTGCATATGCCCCTCTGCATTGGAACGGTTGCGGTAACGACCAACAACGACCCGTTGCATTTTGGGTAACAGGCGAACGATTGCCCACGGATGTAGGCGATTGGCATAAGTCATAATAAATCATGTCCTTTTCATAAGGGATTTAAAGCCAGCCTTGTGACCTTCGAAAATCCTTAGGCTGGCTTTTGTCATGGCACATTGCTAGTGTTTTATGACGTGATTTTATTATAACACAAAAATAATCTTATATTATAACATATTTTTAGAATTTTTGTTACAAATTTTTTAGGCAGCAGGGAATCGGGAGTCGGGAATCGGGAAGAACGGGAAATGGGGAGAATTATCCCAGCTGCGATGAATGCTTACAAGATTGAATCAACTAAATCAGAATAATTGTTAATACAAAAAAATGTAATTATTGTTACTGTAATTATTGTATTGACGCAGTCGTTGTTTAAGTAAAAACTCACTACTATATATAAATTAATTAATAATGAGTTAATTGATTAAGCCGTTTTGTATTTAAAATGTCTATTATTAAAATTAACTAAAAAAAGTTAACCTAGTCACATTTTGCCTATTGCCTATTGCCTATTGCCTATTGCCTATTGCCTATTGCCTATTGCCTTGCTAAAAAACATGTTCCATGGGTTTTAGCTTACCCATTACCAACCCCTGACAAAATAAATGCTCCCCGGTATGATACTATTAATAAAAATACTGGTATTATTGTGTTGAAATCCTTGACTCTATCTGTTTTCATGTTAGCCAAGAGCCAAGGAGGTCTAGATATTATCCTGAACCCCTTTGAGCTTTATACCTTACCCCTCCAGCAGTGGATTACTGCTGCAGTGAATTTCCTGGTTGACAATTTTCGTCCCTTCTTTCAAGGCATTAGTCTACCGATTAGCGTCACCCTGGAGAGTATAGAATGGCTGTTGCTATCGATTCCTCCATTAATTTTGCTGATTCTGATTGCCTTGATAGCATGGCAACTGGCTGGTGGCAGAATTGCCATTTATAGCGTTGCTGCGTTGAGCTTGATAGGCTTTTGCGGAGCCTGGAACCAAGCCATGGTATCTCTTTCCCTAGTGGTGACTGCTGTAGTGTTTTGCATGGTGGTGGGCATTACCGTTGGTATTGCCTGTGCCAGTAGCGATCGCATTGAGAAAGTGCTGCGACCCCTGCTCGATGCCATGCAAACCCTACCGTCATTCGTCTATCTTGTCCCAGTAGTGATGTTGTTTGGGATTGGTGCAGTGCCTGGAGTAATGGCAACCTGTGTCTTTGCCATACCGCCGCTGATTCGCTTGACTAACCTCGGGATTCGGCAAGTGTCCACAGAAGTTGTCGAAGCTGCGATCGCATTTGGCTCAACCCCGACACAAATGTTATTCGAAGTCCAAATTCCCCTAGCCATGCCAACCATTCTGGCAGGAGTCAACCAAGCCATCCTCTTAGCCTTATCCATGTCAGTAGTAACCTCCATGATTGGTGTAGGAGGACTTGGACAGATGGTATTGCAAGGACTAGGTCGGGTGAATGTGGGATTAGCTGCTGTGGGAGGATTGAGCATCGTTCTAATCGCAGTAATGCTGGATCGGATCACTCAGATAGTCAGTCAAGGCAACAACCAAATCCCTTGGTTGGAACGAGGACCAATTGGTTTGGTGCGCTCTTCATCAACAGGTCAAAAAGTGACTTGGGGTATTGTTGGAGGAACCGTCTTAGTGGCACTCCTGGGTTTTATCACTTGGCAACAACCCTCCCACTTAACCACAGACTCTAATCTAGCCATGCCTGGTAAAGGGGTGAGCGTACAATCGGTCTATAGTAGCTTGCAAGAAGAACAATTCCAAACCGAGATTGTAAACATTGGTCTGGAAAAACTTGGTTACACTATCAAACAGCCAAAACAAGTTGAATACGTCACCGCACACCTGGCTTTAGGAAACGGCGACCTAGATTACACTGCTGTCCATTGGGAAATAGGTCATAGACGCTTTTTTGAACAAAGTGGTGGTGAACAGAAGTTAGAACGACTCGGAGTAATCACCTCTGATCTCTTGCAAGGTTATCAGATTGATAAAAAAACTGCTGATAAATACAACATCACTAGCCTTGAGCAACTCAAAGACCCAAAAATCGCTAAACTCTTTGACTCAGATGGTGATGGCAAAGCCAATTTGATTGGCTGTAATTCCGGTTGGTTTTGTGAGTTTGTGATTCAGCATCACATTAAAGCTTACGGACTCCAAGACACCGTTGAGCAAGACCAAGGAACCTACTCAGCGCTAATTGTAGATGCCATTACTCGCTACAACCAAGGACAACCAATCCTCTACTACACTTGGACTCCCATGTGGATGGCAGCAGTCTTAAAACCAGATCAAGATGTAGTCTGGCTAGAAGTTCCCTTCACTGATCTACCAGAATCACAGAAAGACTTGACCGCAAAAGATACCTCGGTAGATGGGAAAAATCTGGGATTTGCCATTGATCGAATCCGAATCGTAGCTAATAAGAAATTTGTGTCTGCTAACCCAGCCGCCAAGCGCTTATTTGAACTAATTCATATTCCCGTTCAGGATATCAATGCCCAAAATGAATTACTAAACAAGGGTGAAGATAGCTCAAAAGATATCCGTCGCCATGCCGAAGAATGGATTGAAAACCATCAAGACCTGTTTGATAGCTGGGTCGAAGAAGCGAGAAACGCTTAGAGCGATTAATATCAATCAAGTAAAGATCGGTCTTGTGGCAAGCTCGAACTAGCCATCGGGACTATCAAGAAGGCAAGGCGAGTCCGCAAGACCTGGCACAGCAATGAGCCGTTGTGTCGGGTTTTTTGTAGATTATTGCGAGACAATAACCATTTTACTGTAAAATAAGACCGGTAATTTTGGCTAAGTGCTGACTCTAAATAGAAGTCGGAACTTTGATCCATGCT
Source organism: Moorena sp. SIO3I6 (assembly GCF_010672095.1). Lineage (NCBI taxonomy): Bacteria > Bacillati > Cyanobacteriota > Cyanophyceae > Coleofasciculales > Coleofasciculaceae > Moorena > Moorena sp. SIO3I6. The sequence continues at coordinate 6,954 of NZ_JAAHHU010000124.1, forward strand.
TATCCGTAGAGATTAACCCTCAAGCAGATAACATACAAAATTTTCCGTTGTTCATTCGTTCAATTTCTAGACAAAATGGTCAATCAATATACAGAGATTACCAAATATTACGATTTGTGGGTGACATCTGGTTACTACGACTATCAGAGCCTAGCTAAGGAAGCCCACTCGATAGTGGGTGATGGTCGTCAGGTTCTAGAGTTGGGTGTAGGAACAGGACTACTGGCTCAAAAGTACATCGAACTCGATCCAACCTGCGAGTTTACGGGAATTGACTTTACCGCATCCATGCTTGAAATTGCCAAACAACGGTTGGTAAATCAGGTTAAATTGATTGAAGCTGATGCGGTAACAATGGACTTAAACGCCAAGTTCGATGTAGCGATATCCAATGGAGGAGTTTGGGGAATTCTTGATAGGGGGGATCAAGCTCAATGGCAATTTGGGGGTCACGTTCCCGGTCTTGAAGCCAATCGTCAAGGGTTAGCAAATGTAGGTCGCCACTTAAAAGAAGGGGGATTATTATTGCTACACCTGCAAAAACCCCATGATGACTTTGACAAATCCCTGGGTGAAGGGATTGTTTATTCCCAGTGTATTGAAGAAGGGGAAGATACCCCAAACTATTATACCTTTGAAAAAAGGTATTTCTTTAAGAAAGATGTAGAAATTGTAGCTCAAGAACAAATCACAATTACCGTTTTTAAACCGGAAACTACTCGTCAAATGTTAACAGAATCGGGATTTGATTTTCAAGGCACGAACAATGGCGATCGCTTTGCAATTTACAAAAAGCGGTAATCTTCAATGACGGTTTAGAAAACGAAAATTAAGCGTCTCAGCCCTCTGGGGGCTCATTTGAAACTACTCACGATGACCAAATTCCGTTAACAGTGAGTCAGTCCTATTTTCCTGGGCTTGATCGAGGGAAATTGGTTAAAAATTTACCAGTTTTAACAGACTAGAACAAAAAGACTATCAATGACCATTTCCATTCAGCAGGTTAGCATCTCTGAGGAATTAGACCTTTGCCATCAAATGCAGGTCTCCATCTTTCACCAGGAGTTAGAGTTGTTCGGGATGCAGATACCTGATGACTACGATCCTGTCTCAGTTTATATACAAATTGTTGATTCCAACGCTGTTGTAGGAACCTACCGAATTGTCTTCCCTAACAACTCTCTTGGACTACCGATAGAGGAAAGTGGGTTTGACCTCAAGCAGTTTGATCAAAAAAAGGTCTGTGAAATGTCACGTCTGGTCGTCCTCAAAGAAAAGCGAGGAAAAATCCCCTTTAATCAGATTATCTCTTCTGCTGTTAAGGTCGCAAAAGAGCATAATGCCTCGATTATGCTGGTTGCGCTTCTACCTCATAATCTTCCGCTGTTTAAAAGGTATGGCTTCTCACAGGTGGGACCACCACTCTATGATCCCTCTGTTAAGTCTACCTACACCAAAGACCCGAGCATCATCCCCATGCAAATCCATATTTAATTAGTCAGAATAATGTCGAAAACTTCAATTTAGATTCCCCTTGAGCTGAGGTGGCTTTGTAAAAAAATATTAACAATAATTTACAAACACCACCTCAGCTAACTTTTTGCATTATAATAGTGATATCGGAAGAGTAAAGGAAGTCCACTGATGAACAAGTCCGTTTGTACTACTGAAGCCGCCTCTCTCTTAGGTATTTCTTCTCGACGCTTGCGCCAACTCCTCAATGATGGTCGCGTCCGGGGTGCTTATAAAAGCGGAAAATTCTGGATTATTCCTCTGTTCAACAATCTGCCCCAAATCATAGAGAAGAAGCGTGGACCAAAGGGCAAATGGCGTACTAGTCGTCCTCCGGCTCTGGCCAAGATCAATGTCAACCGCAATCGCATTGGCAGCAACAATCACAAAAGCCCAGAAGAGCGTCAGCCAGTGATTTCAGTAAAACGAAGTGGTAACAATCTCTACGGCAATCAAGTAGAAATCCTCGGTCCTTGTCGGATTGTCTATCAGCCAGATAATCCATTGCGTTGTGGCGCTCGTCTGTGGATTGACCTACGGTCACGCTACGCGAACGAAACCTTCAGTGATATCCATTTCATCGGTGGCAGTTTTCCGGCCACTGCCTAATGCTCACAAGCAAAATTAAATCATAGCCTTTCTCGCAGTTATGAGGTACAGTCTTCTGTGAGGTTGATTCCCTGTTTTTATGCAACGCATCGCTATTCCCGATTCCCGATTCCCGATTCCCGATTCCCTTTGCGATTAAATCATAGCCTTTCTCGCTGTTATGAGGTACAGTGATTCCCTGTCTTTATGCAACCCATCGCTATTCCCGATTATCTCTTCCCGATTCCCGATTCCCGATTCCCGATTCCCGATTCCCGATTCCCGATTCCCGATTGATTCCCTTTGCTATACTGAACAGGAGCAAAAGGATAGTTCCGACTAATCCCAGATGGGATGGAGAGATAAAAAACTCGCTATTAGAAAAAATAATTAAATTCACACCAATCGATATCGGAATAGAAGTGGTCAGTAATCCTAGAGCAAATTCCGTATCAAATGTTGGGTGAGTACGCCGATATTGCTCTTGGTCGAGCATATTAATCTGGGAAGCGTACAACAACGGCCACAAACTGCATCCGCTTTGGGGTAAAACTACAGCTAGTAGCGTTTCTGCCAATGTATCTGGTTTAAACAAAATCAGTACTGCTGCACTAAACCAGAATCCTGCTGCTGATCGAACCAGTAAAATTAGTAAAATTTTCCGTAATTGTAAGGTTTTCGGCTTCAGAGAAATCCCTACAAAAAACAGAATCATGGGAGTAGTGCAAGCCGCTAACCGTTCCAGAGCTTGCAAGACTATTTCTGGGATAAGTGTTTTACCTAGATTTAATGCTCCTATGGACAAACCCAGTAACAACGCTAAATTTGCTGGTTCTTGGATCAGAGTTAGTCCAATAGTTTGAAATTTGCTGAAATTGATGTGGGAAGTATCAACACTGCGTTGGTGTAGATAGATCGCTAAAGCATAAAGACCAATTAGCACAAAACATTTATTCCCCACATCTACCAACCCGGCTAGAGCTAGTCCTTGCTCACCTAAAAATTCCTGAGTAAACGGATAAACTGTTAAACCAGGAGCTAAAGAGGCAAACATCAATATCAACGAGCGGGCTTTGGCTTTTTCTTTGCGAGGAATCACCAAACCTGTCAATAACCATCCAATTCCTAACAAGAAGACATTGATAGCAAGTCCGAAAGCCGGTAGCGAAAGTAAACCTTGACTGATATCAATTTTGATCGTGGATAGGAATAGAGCGGCAGGAAGTAAGGCATTGATAATTAACGTTTTAATAGCACCAACTGCTACAGGTTTTTGAAATTTCCCTCTCAGGGCATAACCAACAGCAATGAAAAGCACCAGGGGGATGACTTTATCAATAGCCAAAGTCCTCAACCTCGACCGGATTCAACAGTTTCTTGACGCAGCAGTACCAATTCTCGATGCAAATCGTCGTAAAATCCCTGACGAGCTCTTACTGCCATTGCCACCCCTTGCCTAACTTGCCAAAGGGTTTGGGGAGAATTAGCGATCTGCTCAATCACATCTAAAATTTCCTCAGCATGGTCTTGATCACAGTCGCAGTGAACGGCAAAGAATTCTTGTCCTTTGGTGGAAATACCTAGTTTTTTCAGACCTGCTAAAATCAGTTGGTTTTCATAGGGTAGGATAGATTCCGTGAAAGCCAGTATCCCCAATCCAAAGGCAGCGGGGTATTGGAAGCAAGCAGTTGTGTAGATTTGCAGGTAGCGTTGGGTTCCTGGTAGTAAATCTTGTGATGACTTAGGTAGAGGTATGGACTGACCTGCTTTTATCGCTGATAATTCTTCAAATAACTGCTGCCACATTTGAGGATGGGGTTTGCTATGACCAGATTTCCCCGATAATCCATGTTCTTCATACAGATTCTTTAATAAAGGGATTCGGGTTTGGGGTGTAGGTAGCTTAGAAGCAACAGCAGTCAGCCAATTAGGGAAACACCAACTGATCAGATAACGCTGCTTGAGCCAAGTTTCTAGATTACGACTTACGCTAGTTTCCCTGATTAAAGAGGATAATTGGGGATGATCAGCAACTAAGACTCCTAATTTTTGATCAGTAGTGGGTAAATCCTCTAGGTGAGTGTGCCTTAACGGTGGATTTTGGAAACTAAGCAGCCAGGGATGCTGGAGTAGAGCATGATTTCGGGCATAATGGGGAATTTGCTGGGGAGATCCCAGACTTTGGATGGTAGCGATGGAAAAGCTGTTGGCTGATTGGGCTTGGGTTGGCCTATCTAACTCCTGGGGGACCTGTAGAGTCCGCATATATTCTAGAAAGTCTTGCATGACCTAATTTCAGTAGTAATAGTGTAAATACTGTTTTCTACAATCAAAGCTTAGGCCCAACAGGATGAAGTTAGCAGATCAAGTTAGCAGTGGGAAGATTTCATCGCGGTTAAGTCAGCTCAACGGTTTTACTATTCCGATAACGCTCGGATAAATATGGCGTTGCTCAATCAAGGAATGAATGCGCGATCATCGGGTTTTGGTCAAGCCCCCTAAATCCCCCAACTTTGGGGGACTTTCAAAGTCTTGTTCCCCCCAAAATTGGGGGGCTAGGGGGGCAAAACGATACCCAGCCCCCCTACCCATGGATTGTGTGCGTAAGTCCAGCAAATAAATGAATTATATGCACACTGGTTTACAGCGATGACTTAACAATGCAGCATTCTGTTTCCCCTGTTTGCCTTCTCCTTCTTATAGTTCCCCTTTTTGCTACGTACCTAGTCAATTTCTCTTACGCACTTACGCAAAATTGCTTAGCAGCTTGTAGGGTGGGCAAAAACACTTTGGTGGTTTGGAGTAGTCAAGATCCTCTTAATCTTGCCCACCACTGCCCACAAGTTCCTTACTAGAGCAATCCTAATTCATACCTTGCGGATTTATCCGTTGCTGGTGGGCAGTGCTTACATTGACGCTAGGCTTGCGGTACAGTACTTGCTGATGCACTGCCCACCCTACATCTGCGCTTTTCTTACCTTGCGGATTTATCCGTTGCTGGTGGGCAGTGCTTACATTGACGCTAGGCTTGCGGTACAGTACTTGCTGATGCACTGCCCACCCTACATCTGCGCTTTTCTTACCTTGCTGATTTATCTGTTGCTGGTGGGCAGTGCTTACATTGACGCTAGGCTTGCGGTACAGTACTTGCTGATGCACTGCCCACCCTAAATCTACAACCACCCGTTCATCTACAGCGCACTCATAAGAACGAATTACCACCTCTGATTAAGGTTCAATTTTCGATTTCCGTCTCTTAATACATCTTGGTGGCACTCACGATACTTGATAAAATCTCATCTTCAGGGGATGTTTTCAGTCGCTGATCTACAACAAAGCCCTTTGGCATACCGTCTGGTTGGCTAATAAGATCATTCATGCTGGGATTGGTCCAATGTGTGATTAATGGTGCCCCGTTGGGACACCGCTGAGAACTACCGTCGCGGATGTGAAACCGATTTATATGATACTTCACCCTGCTCATCCGTTAGGCTTATTGTCATGACTTCCCCTAGGGTGTAGAATTCTTTTTCTTCAGTGACATCCTTATACTGTTCTGTGTTGTAATTATACGTGATCGCATAAGTTGCTTTTCCTTTTGGGGTCACATAAAGCGAATTGGGATGCATCCATCCTGAGTGTACGATTAATTTTTCTCCTTGTTTTAATGTCCCCTCACAACTCGGGGTGTTTGCTTTACATTCTTGGACGCTAGATGCGTTGGCAGGGGTGGCATACAGAATCATCGCAAACAACACTACCATCATGAACTGCACTAGTTTTTTGGCCATTTCTCTTTTTTCCTCTCTTTTTTTGTCTGTGCATTTAAACACAATATCATCATCTGACCGCAATATTCATAAAGGGAAATTTTTTGCGTGGCATTTTCGGGGTCTGGTTTTGCCCCTCTTGCCCCACAATAATGGGTGAAAAAAACTCTCCTATTCATCCTAAATTGGGTACTTTTTGGGGCAATAAGTTACTTAATACTCGCTTTCTTTCCTTAATTCCGCAACCCCTAATTATTATGGGATTTAGATTGAAGCTGACATTCCTTGTTGACCAGGGTAAACGCATCTAATTTTTTCAATCCTATATTTAGATAGTGTTTTTTAAATTAACTAAACACTATCTGTTGAAAAGCCATTGTCAATAAGCACAATAATGCCTGGTTTATTGAGAACCCCCCCAGGTTTATTGACAAGATGCGTAAACCGCTGACCTTCATACTTTAGCCATTGCTTTATTTGGTCTTCACCGTAACATCTGCTTTGACATCACTTTGCTTGATAATTTGGAGCGGTTTTACCTCTGTCCCGTATTCAAGTCTGAGGGGCTGACCATACTCTATCTCATACTCCTCCTGCTGTTTTTCACCTAACTCGCTGATCGCTATCTTCTATTTTTCGTGTTCCCACTTTCCCTCACTCACCTCTATAGATATTCCTTGTTTCCTTGGTGGGATAATTGTTAATCCGAACGGGGTCAGTTTTTTATTACATTCACTTTGCTTGCGTAGGTCGCAAGTTATATCATTGTACATGTCCGCTTGGGCAGGCAAAGCTATTCCACTTATCGTTACCACCACTACCATGAGGGTAATTACCAGGTAAGATATATATTTTATCATTCCTTTCTGATTCTCTCTTTAGTACTTCGTTTTCAACCATACCACGTACAATCTTTTTATTTCTTTTTATTTCTTTTTTTTATAATTTTTTCCGGTATTTTGTACTTACATCTCCGGCAAACCCTTTTACTCCAATTTGCACTACCACCCATACTAGGGAGCAGGGCTATTTCATTCTAAATTAAAATATTTTATGCATTGATAAGGATACGTCATTTCAGCCTTCGATAATTCAGGTATGGGATGCCTAAAAGCCTCTAAACTCGTTACTTAGATCCAGAATGAAACAGCCCTGCCCCAGAATTGGGGTATTTTAGGGGGCTTTAATAAAACTAGATGGTCGCGCATTCATTCTATAATTCAGCAACGCCCGAAAATAAGGAGGAAACTGGCAAGATGCCAGTTCTACACAAGATGCCAGTTCCACGGAATATGCCCATTCCAGAAAACTCTTAAAATCATTCCATTCCACGAGCAACGCGATTCATTTTGCCATTGGTCAATTTTGGTTTGGGCTCCATTGAAAGCGGCACATCTCGTGAGAACATCTTGTGCGATTGGCCGTAGGCCACGCCAAAGGCGAACGCATTTGCCCCCTTGATATTTCCTGCCTGATAGTTTTCCACTGCCCTTGCCAAAATTAGTGAGCCTTTACACGCCTATAGCCGATGTCTGGCAGGTCAGACGATGGTGGCATGAGAAAAAACCCCAGATACAAGCGCAAATTCGTTAGTATTGTCTCATTATATTCTTGTATGCTTCTATACCTAACTGCTCTTCTAATTCTGATCCAATTCCTGCAAACACCACACTTCCTTCAATTGCGCGGATCGTAGCATAATGCCACTCCGGCGTGATCGAATATTCCTTTTCTTCTCCACGGTGTAGAATATGTCCATCATCTACACGGGTATAACTTTCACCTTCCTTCCACACCTCTACTTGGCTACTTTCTTTGGCTATTATGATCACCTTGACTCTGCCATGGACCCGATTTTTAAGTAACACTTTATCATCACTAAGAACCATCGGACCACAAGCATAATAGGTTGAGCCAAAATCGCAGATATATTCCTGATCTATTGCCCATGCTTTCCTTTCGATTCCCATCGTGAGCATTAGCACTATTACCAGTAGAACCACTAAAGATCGTAAATGACCCATATGTATTTTTTTATCCTTACTTTTTCCCGTCGGGTTCTTTTTACCCCTGTACCATGGTGATCATAAAATCTCACACGGTTTTAGTCTTCATTGCGGGGTTTTTTATCCTGATACAATAGTCTTACAGATCGACATCCCATTGTATCTCAAATATATTACGAATTATTACGAAAAGTCTATTTTCCTTCGTCAGCTCGATTCCATAACTGGGTCTGGATCAAGGGATATAGATTGAAGCAGACATTCCCTGTTGACGTAGTTGGTTAACAAAAGCATTTGCCTTGGCTTCATTTTTGAATGCTCCCATCTGAATTCGAGACCCTTGTGGGAATCGACCCAAAAAAGCACCAGGGACAATTTTCCTGGCTTTAGCTAAACCACTAGAACTCCCGTCGTTGAGTATCACGTAATATTTGATTTTAGTAGATTGAGACGGTGGTGGTGCAGTAGTTTTATGACCGGTAACCACTTGCTGTTTAGGCAATGGTGCGGCAATAGAAACCGGTCGTGAAGCAGGCTGTGAATTGTTTTGAATTTCTTGCTTTGCTCTAGAGCCAATAAGATTGCTGTACAGCGAGTTGCTTTCTTTGAGCTTCTAATGCACGCTTGTTGCTGCCGAGCTTCATTGATGATTCGATTTAACCTCTGACGCCAATGTGCTGGCAAATTGCTGTTGCGGAGCATAGTTCAATACATCAACCCACCGACCCTGTTCTAGTCGCTGGTTTAATCTTATCAAACTTGCGTTCAAAGGATACCCATTCGTTGTGCCATTGGTCAATTTTGGTTTGGGCACCATTGAAAGCGGCACTACTAGGGCTGGCAACTGTTAAGGATTTTCTCCAATAATGTTGCACTATCTACAAAGATGTGTTAGACTTTAAACATAGATTCAGTTTCATTAGAGATACTTTGCGACTTACATTAAAGCCGAAAACCAAGGGTTTAAGGGTTGCGTTTTTTGTAAATAGTGGAATCAAATTTATGCGCTAAGCCGGGCATAGTCCTGGTAAAGCCTTGGGAGATACCCCCTGGCTGGCAAAATCCAGCTTGCATTAGTGAGCCAAAATCTGATTTGTAGATTTTGGTAGCTAAAAAGTATCGGAGAACATCTTGTGCGTACGCATTTGCCCCCAAGATATTTCCTGTTGGTTTTGACGTGGTGGCTAGGCTATTGGTTTTCGACCTCGGGTTTAGGAATCGCTCGGAAGACCGTGGAACGGATGCTTGAAAATATGACTCGGCTTTATGAGCTCTGTGCGCCCAGTGAGCGCATTGAGGCATATTTTCAACGCTGGTGGCGATGGGTGAAAGGTGGGATATCGGCGAAATGGCTGAGGGGATTTCACTCTTGTGTAACCCTTCGGTTGAGCCTAAAGTGTCTTATACCCTGTTCAGGGTCAACCTGGGGGTCTGGGTGAGCTCTCCTTTGATTCAACTCACACCCGTTTCCGGGTACCTCTTTTTCTCTCTGGTGTTTTGTTCGGCCTGATGGGGCTTATGGATAGGTAAGACTTGTTAAACTACGCCTTATCCATGGCCCTTTCCACCGCCTGGGTTGGTGGACCACGCTTCGACCCACCGCCTCGGTTTACCCCTACGAACGTTCGGACGCACTTGTCTTGGTTATCTGCCTCTTCATCGACTTCGGTAAACGCCCGATGCCACCAAGTCGAGCGGTGCCGGTCCCTTATTCACTATGCGGATCTCTGTCCAGAGCCCATTCGCGTAAAGATACCATGGCTCTCCCTTGCTCACCGGTTCTTCTATCCACCTCGGGGGGACCTCTGCTTTCAAGTATCTCACCACTGCGTCCTGCCAGATCTGGTTCTCGGGGACAGTTAACTGCATATGAAAGCACAAAACCTTTCCCGCACTTTGATCCCTTCCTCTCACCGATATCTCATCCTGGGGCGATAGTCGTTCCACACAGAACGGGTCGGTTTTCGTAATAACGCAAGGATCTTTTTTGTTTACCTGATTCTGGGCCATGGCAGATGATGGGGTCCCAAGCATACTGAACGCGCACAGCACCACCACTAGCCAAAGAACGGCATGCCTTTGATGGGGTTTTCGGTGATATTCTCTTTTTTCCCCTCTTAACGGTTGATTTTTTGTCTTCATTTGATGTACCCACTGATGATATTCGTTTATTGGTCGAACGGGGTAGGGTCGTGGTCGCTTACTCAACCCTACCCACCCCTATAATCTACTTTACTGTTCCTTGTTTTTCCAGGCATCATGTTTCCGATACTTTTTAGCTACCAAAATCTACTTTGCAGATTTTAGCCCACTAATGCTAGCTGCTCTCGCAGCCAGGGGGTATCTCCCAAGGCTAAACCCAGACAAAGCCCGGCTTAGCGCATAAATGAAACTCCACTCTGGACAATTAACGTAACTACCAAAACCTTGGTTATCGGCTTTAATTTAAGTTACAAAGTATCTTTAATGGAATTAAATCTATGCTTAAAGTCTAACACATCTTTGTAGATAGTGCAACATTCTTGGAGAAAATCCTTAACAGTTGCCAGCCTTTTCTTCTTTATCCGCACCCTAAATCTAGTCGTCCGTCGCGTACTGGCCTTTAACCAATGCGGGGGATTAAGTAATACAACCGCCTTGAAATATTCGGCTCACCCGAACCATTACATGGCTCCACACCGGAAAATACCTCGCCTACTCCTGAAAAGAACGCCTGGTTACATATACATGTCTATCCCTCGTGGGGACATTTGAAATATAGATTGGGTGATGGGAAAACCTTTTCATACCACAAAAAAAACCCATACCGGTCATAAACACATCATCCACACCTACTAGTCAACGGATTTTTTTCCACGCCATGAACCGGTTATCCTATGGCCAAACTCGTCTAAGTTTCGGTATAATATCACGCCGGTCACTGGGTGCAATGGCTATGCCTTCGAAAGAGTATTTCTAATGACGGGGCGATTCGACCATGGATACACGACCCAACCGGTCTCATGTTTATGCCCGCCGGCGTTGTTCGGACCCTTGCCCTGCGACCAAAGTCACCGTACGCAACCTAATATCGGATCAAAAAAACAAACCTTTTTTAACGTCAGTACGGGATAAGAAAAAAGCTGAAGTCCTTGCCTAGTGAGGCTTGAACCCGATTTACTTCCCCCAGGAATAGGAAAAGGAGGGGGATAATACTGAAAATTCCCAAAAAATGATTCAGC
>NZ_JAAHHU010001240.1:0-1510 GCF_010672095.1 Moorena sp. SIO3I6
CAGAAGCAACACTATTGGCATTAGCGGCTCAGTTAGAAGCTGCAAACCTCTGGATTCATAATCGTCCCACAATAGCAACGGAAGTATAGTTTAGGACATAATATTTGGCTTTAAAGGGAACAGGGAATAGGGAACAGGGAACAGAAATATGTCTTCACTTTGGCTTCGACCAAATCCAACTATCCCTCTTGAGCCTAATCCGATAGTGCCAACCTAATTGGGTAGTTAACATCCGCCTTGGCGTTAATATGAACTTGCACCTCGGTCTGCCAGTAACACCACCTTGATTCCTTGAGGTAATCGCTTCTGAGCCGATTGAATCATTTCTCGATAATCCCTGAACGATATACTGGCACTGCCATGAGCCATGACCCGCGCTCGCCACGCGGCTTGGCGCGACCTCGATGCACCACACACAGCCGCACGCTCACAATACTTCTCCCAAAATAACGAGGTGTCTAATGCCAGATAGATTACCTGTTCTTGCCAATTGGTCAAAGCTGCTTCAATTAAACTGCCATAGAGTCGATGCACATTGATTCGGGGTAATGGCTGCCAACGCTGGATTTGTCTTTGTTTGCTGGCAGCATATTGACCCCGGCACGGCATATAGACCGTCCATTTAGTCAGATTCACACTACCGGTATGTACCAGCGCCACGCTCCATCGATAAACAAACAGTCAGATGAGCCAAATGCGCCCAATCACCTTGACCCATCCATTGATTCAAGGCATTGTAGAGGCGGGAGTTTTTTTTCACAGCATCTTCAAGGTATGAGTGGTATCTGTCTTGAGGATGCTGGCTCCCCACATTCTTGCGTCAATCCCTCCTATTCCCCTCCTGGCTTACATTTGATTGTTCCTAATTGATGCTTTTGTCAGTCAACCAGGTGTACTAGTTACGATTTTGTTAGGGAATGCAGAACTGCCATGATTGCATATAGACGGTTCTCTGCCTCTGGGAAAATCCTAGAATGCGCGCCATCTGCAATTTTCTGGCTTACTTCTTCATAGTCAGTTTCATCTTGGGTAAGATGTATGGGCATACAATGAAGGAATACCCAGTCTGGATTCTCAATTTCTTGAACTTTCTCTTCATCAACTCTATAGGGAGCTAATATCTCTTTAGAGCGTAGCTTTTCTTCTGATGTATCACCCAAGGAGTGGGTATCAGCGAATACAGCATCGGTATTGACAATTTTAGCTGGATTGTTTATCATGATAGTACTACCACTATGCTCCGAAAAGGTTTTGATTTTTTGAAGCACCTCCGAAGGTGGAAAACAATCCTCTTTCTCTGGACACATTAACAAAAAGTCGATGCCAACTGCTGAGGCGGCAAGCATCACAGAATGGGTTACATTATTATTACCCATGCCAAACCAGGTAATCTGTCTGCCACCAATAGATTGTCCTTCGAAATATTGCCATTCCTCCAAGAGCGTAAATATATCTGTTAGTCCCTGTAGTGGATGAAAAGTTTTGGTCATGGCATTAATGATTGGCACGG
>NZ_JAAHHU010001241.1:0-1509 GCF_010672095.1 Moorena sp. SIO3I6
TTGCTAGTATGCCCTAGAAAAGTACGGGTATAGTCTCCTGTGTATTCTTCCTGATTCCATTGCCACAAATTGATTCGACCATCCTCCCCGACACTAGCCAGAATTGTTCCATCAGCACTAAAAGCCATGTCAGCCACGGAGGTTTGGTGTACTCGCAGGCTATCAATTTCACGACCGTTTTTCAGCCACCATAATTTTAGATGGGCATCACTCCTGCTTCCCCCACTGAGTAGCACTCGCCCACTAGGACTAAATGACAGAGCATCCACAGCGGTTGAATGGGCTTCAATGGTACGCACCAATTGAGGAGTTCTCCAAGATTGAGCTTGGTATGAAGCCATTTCCGGCATAGCTGCAACCATTAGCCCCAGTCTTGGTTCCCTAGCATAGGTGCTACTGGTGACCACTGTCATGATCCCGAGCACAGTTCCCAAAATCGCCAACGGTGTTTTTTTCATTCTGCTTGTTCGCGTAGCGTGGCCTTTTGGCCAAGGTTAGGGCAAATCGTCTTACTTTTCACCGCGTCAGGGGGATGTTCTTGCCAACCGGAAATTATACCCAACAACTCGGACTTTAGTAGTTCCAATGCTTCTATTTGTTCGGTGATTGCCTCAATCTTGAGCAGTAGATGCTGCTTCACCGCTCCACAAGGTAACTCACCAAAATCATGAATTTTGAGGATGTCTTGAATCTCACTAAGGCTAAGTCCTAGGGATTGGGCACGTTTGATAAAAGCCAGTCGATTCAACACCTGCCTGGTAAACAGGCGATAGCCAGAAGGGGAGCGGGTTGTGACTGGCACAAGCAGACCAATTTCTTCGTAATAGCGAATGGTCTTCACGGGCAACCCGCTATAACTAGCTACCTGACCAATTTTGAGCCAGTCCTCTGATGAATTGGTGACAAGATCATTGGTAATTGGTAATTGGTAACTGACCACTAATAACTATGCTCTGCTCCATAAAACTTATGCTTGCCCTAGCTAATGCTAGTTAATGCTGTTTATTTCCTGCTTCTTTCGGGACTGTCGGCAGCACCCCGTCCACAGGCAGACACCGTAGAGCCCACGGCGTTTTTCAGATTTATCGCTGCGTTCAAATCCCTGTCCAGGATTAGACCACACTCACTACAGTTATACGTCCTGATTGGCAAGGGCATCTTCTGACGATGCCCGCAACTTGAACAAAGCTGAGATGATGGATAGAACCTATCCACCTTTACCAATTTGGCACCATACCACTGACACTTATACTCAAGTTGTCTTTTGAATTCATAGAATCCTTGGTCAGCGATCGAACTAGCCAGCTTATGATTAGCCATCATTCCCGATACATTTAAATCCTCAATTACCACCGTGCCGTGGTTTTTGGCTAAGTAAGTTGTGAGTTTTTCCAATGTGTCTTTGCGAATGTTGGCAACCCGTTGATGCTGTAATGCTAATCGGTTTACTGACTTGTACCAGTTCTTGGAACCTTTTGTCTTTCTCGACAAATCACGGTGTAATCTAGC
>NZ_JAAHHU010001242.1:0-1507 GCF_010672095.1 Moorena sp. SIO3I6
CCTATTTTTATTTCCAGGCTCAGCAAAAAGCCCAACTCGAAGGTACTGGGTCTGTGGACGAGTCATATTTTCGTTATGACGGTCCAATTCCCCAGTCCCAGGAAACTGGTGTAGTTATGTTAGCTGATGCCTGTGAAGCGGCCCTACGCTCACTCAAAGAGGTCACTCCGGAAACTGCTCTTACGGTGGTCAATAAAATTCTCAAAGCTCGCTGGCAGGACAACCAATTAGTGGATTCTGGCCTAACCCGGCAGGATTTATCAAAAATTGCCCAAGTGTTTATCAGAGTTTGGCAACAATATAATCACCAACGTATTGCTTATCCAAAGGGAGCACTTAATTGCCAGTCGTCTCCTAAATGAAGTATGAAGTCTCCAGTCTTGGTACAGCAATAGTATGAAACAGTATCGAACAAGGAATTTCAGATCTGTTCCACCCTCTTGAATCCTGTTTCTGTACAAACACTGTGCAAGCCTTTGTCCCACTCATCAATGGGTAGTTGAGGTATATAGGCAAATTCAAATACAATGCCGATGGTAGGAATAGAATCCCACTCTGGTGAATTCAGCAGTCGGTCATAGAAACCACCACCGTAGCCCAAACGATACCCCCGCTGGTCACAAGCCACAGCGGGTACAAGGATTAAATTCACATCCTTTGGCTCTAGGGTGGTAGCATTAGGTTTGGGTTCTAAAATACCATAATTTCCTTTTTGCAATGGAACGCCCGCCTTCCAGCTATGCCAGAAGAGAGATTTTCCCACACATCTGGGTAGTCCCCAGCAGTGCTTAGTGTCTGTAAATAGGGGACTTAGATCTGGTTCTTGTCGAAAACTGAAATAGGCTAAGACTGTTTGTGACTGGGTAACTAGGGCTGAAGATTGCAGATGGCTACAGATGCGATCGCTTTTTTGCCGCCATTCTTCTACAGACATAGACTGGCGCTTTTGAAGCAGGGATCGGCGTAGTTCTGCTTTGTTCATCTGATCTTACCTCCGGTTTGATAGCGCGATCATATCAACAAACTATGCTGATAGTGGGTAATCATACCGAGTTGCATTTAGCGATGCAGCGCGGTCTTGGGGGTTTCCCCCATGAGCGACTGCATCAAGACATAGGTAGTAGATAGGAGCTTGTTCACTCCCATCTACCAATTCCGTTCAATTGAGCCCTTAAGCATTGAACTTCCCCATCCTAAGAGGAATGGGGATTCCCAGGCACAACATAGTTGGTTGTTATCGACCTGGGCGTAACTTTCCCGCGCACCGAACGCGCCCCGCGTGGCCATAGGCCAGGGTAGCTGAGTAGGGTCTTTTGCCCTGTTTTTTTGAGACCCTTCCTTTTTATATTAATACTATTTGAGAGGGAAAATTCATCCCCGATCTAAGAGGACGGGGTATTCTTTTCCCTCTCAAACTCTCCCACTCTGATAAATAATAGGTTAAATAATAGGTTTGAGAGCAACTTGGTATCAGTAATGGGTAATTGGCAACTGGGCTTATTACCCA
>NZ_JAAHHU010001243.1:0-1507 GCF_010672095.1 Moorena sp. SIO3I6
TCTGGTTTTAATAGCTGTCCAGAGTCAGAGCTTACCGCAGATCTTCTCTCCATCATTCACGTCTTCTCCTGTAGGGTTCACGGACTCCGGAAGTACGGGAAGAAAATCAAAGAAGATTCGAGTGTTCCTAAGCTCTGAACAGCGCTCGCTTGTTCGGCAATGGTTTGGAGTGTCCCGCTATGTGTTCAATAAAACCGTCAAAATCCTCCAGAATGGAGAAGTAAAAGCTAACTGGAAAGCTATTAAAACCGAAATACTAAATGACCTTCCGGAGTGGTGTAAAGTAGTACCTTATCAAATCAAATCTATAGCGATAAAGGATGCTTGCACCGCTGTCCAGGAGGCCAAGAAAAAGTATAAAAAGACATCACTTATTCAACGAGTAAAATTCAGATCTCGTAAAAACCCAATCCAGTCTTGCTATATCCCAAAGTCAGCAGTTTCTGTTGTGGGGATATATCACACAAAATTAGGAAGGCTGACATATTCTGAAAATCTTCCCGATAATATTTGTGACTGCCGACTGACCAGTAACAATGGGGATTACTATCTAATTGTCCCCCACAAAGTAACTAACACAAAAGCCGAAAACCAAGGTAGAGTGGTTGCTTTAGACCCTGGAGTCAGGACTTTTATTACTTTTTTTAGTGAAAAATCTGTGGGAAAGATTGGGCACGGAGATTTTTCCAGAATTCAGCGAATATGCCAGCATCTAGACAACCTGTTATCAAGGATTAGTAAAGCCAAGCGTGGGCAGAAGCGTCGAATGAGAAAAGCTGCTCGACGAATGGTAATCAAGATTCAGAACCTGATAAATGAGCTTCATCATAAGACAGCTAAATTCCTAGTTGACAACTTTGACGTAATTTTGATTCCAACTTTTGAAACAGCTCAAATGTCGAAGAGAGGTAGCAGAAGAATCAGATCAAAAACTGTCCGGAATATGCTGAATTTCGCTCATTATCGGTTCAAAGAATTTCTGAAGCACAAAGCCCAAGAGGTGGGGAAAACTGTCGTAGATGTTTGTGAAGCTTATACTAGTAAAACTGTCAGCTGGACAGGGGAATTAGTCAACATCGGTGGAAGTAAAGTAATTAAATCAAAGGTTGATGGTCGGACGATGGATAGAGACATCAACGGCGCTCGTGGAATATTTCTGCGTTCGCGCAGCGTGGCCTACGGCCATGCCTTGGGAGATACCCCCTGGCTGAGAAATCAGCTTGCATTAGTGAGCCAGAATTTACCTTTGGTAGATTCTGGTAGCTAAAAAGTATCGGTCTTGACTCTGGAGCAGTTATTATGGTTAACTGCTCACAGTTAAGTTAGAGGGTAGCAGCGGACAAAGTTTGTCCTACTCCTAGACGGAGATAGGTTCATTTCTAATTTCGCTTGTAATTTGTAATAAGTCGTATGTTAGGTCTGTATGGAGTAAGCATATGGATGGTGCTTCTGGCAGCAAAAGGCTAATTGGTAATCACACCCATCAAGAGGATGCATTGAACTCAAG
>NZ_JAAHHU010001244.1:0-1506 GCF_010672095.1 Moorena sp. SIO3I6
CGAAGCGTCCAATGCTTCTTCTAAATACACGACGCTCTTCCGATCTCAATTCTGTGAAGTATTCTGAGCACTTACCGGAATCGCCAACAAGCCAGCATTTAAGGCTTTGCTTGCCAGGATTGTCAGAAAGCTTGACCACCCAGCATCCAACACAGATTTAGCCAATCGGGATTTAGCCAGTCCCTTTACATTTAACTTTTCATGAGCAATCACGTCATATTTTGACAGCAAATAATTGGCGGTCTTAAAATGGAAGTCTTTCCGTTTATCCGCTACTTTTTTGTGCTGTCTACCAAGTTGCTTAATAGCTTTGAGTCTGTTACTGCCTCCCAACACCCGTCGAGATACCCTTTTCTGGATAACCTTCAATCTTTTTTGAGATTTTCGGTAGTACTGAGGAATCTCTATTGTCTCGCCTTTGGAGGTAGTTAAAAACTCCTTAAGGCCAACATCAATGCCGACTATTGAGTCAGGATTAAGGTCAGGTTTAACCTCAGGTACACTTTGGTCTTCTAGAGACAAAACCAGATAATATCCATCACACTTTTTGGTAATCGAAGCTGTCTTTATCTTGAATCCATTAGGAATAGGGCGATGTAGTACAACTTTAATTTTCCCTATTTTTGGTAGGTTGATCAGGTTGTATTTTAAGCACCATTCTTTCATCTGAGGGTAAGTAAAGGTACGGTAGCGGTGTAGTTTTTTAAATCTAGGTCTCCCACTTCTTCTACCACTACTATCCCCTTTGATAAACCGATCAAAGGCTAATTTAACTCTTTTGACTACATCCTGAAGTACCTGAGAATGAATTTCTTTGTACCAAGGATGAGTTTTCTTGAGATTTGGTAGAGTTTTCTTCTGACTGTAGTAATCCGGATTCTCTCTTAGTTTAGGAAGGTGACAAACCAGGGGACAAGCATTAATTGAGCAACGATTTTGCTCGTACCAACTAAACCGCTCAGCTAGCAAGTAGTTATATTGAGCGCAAAGCATTGACAGCCAATGATCTATCTTGGCTTTTTGCTGTTTTGTTGGTTTTAGCCGGTACTGATACGCTATTCTCACTTTGACTTGCCTCAAGTTGGCTCGACCTATTATGATTAGAGCATGCCTACGATCATTTGGCAAGACATTATTAAAAATAAAAAGTTAACAATTAGAATTACTGATTTTGAGAAAAGACAACCGGAACAAGATGCCAATCCTATAGGAATGATCTCATCTGAGTTGATTAGGAGTTTAATAGCTCTATCCTTTGATCCGTGCATACCCTGTCCGCGATTCATCCCACACTCATACTACGTATTGAGATGTGGGGCTTCTCGCGGTTTAGCTAATTTATCTAACCATTACGTCTAGCTATTAGGCTAATGGTATTTGATTATATAGCAGCAAAGACCTGATCACGGCTGACCAAACTGCCGGTCGTACACTTCATCTTCTTTTTCGGTGTCAAATTTCAGGTTAGAGCGGGGATAAGCTACACACAGCAGCACATAGCCTTCT
>NZ_JAAHHU010001245.1:0-1503 GCF_010672095.1 Moorena sp. SIO3I6
TGGGAACAACCTTGGTCATGGCTAGAACCCATGCCCATGAAATATACATTACCCATGTCGGGGATAGCAGAATCTATTGGGTGAGTCGCCATGGTTGTCACCAAGTTACTCTAGATGATGATTTAGCCACAAGAGAAGTGCGGCTTGGATATACCCTTTACCGACATGCTCTACAACAACCAACATCTGGTGCCCTAGTCCAAGCGTTAGGGATGGGTTCATCAACCACACTACACCCGACTGTACAGCGCTTGGTGTTGGATGAAGATTGTGTGTTTCTGCTGTGTTCTGATGGTCTTAGTGACAATGACCGAGTCGAGCAGTACTGGGAAACAGAAATCCTGCCCATTCTCGACGGTCAAATTGATATCAAAAAAGCAGCAGAACGAATCATTGAACTTGCTAATACCAAAAACGGACACGACAATGTCACGGTGGGGTTGATTTACTGTCAAGTCACACCAAGCCAGCCTTCGATGCCCATCCAACTATCACCCCCACAGCTAGAATCCATTGGCAATCTCGAGACCAACAATACTCTAATGTTAAACGTTAAGAGTGATCAGCAACCCGCTTCTATTGATGAACAAAAAACAGCGTTGCTCACACTTAACCTCATGGAAGAGGGGGATGCATCTGGTGACCAAAATCCTCATTATTCAGCTTCAACCTCTCCTGAGAAGACTGGCAAACTGTTGTTGGGAATATTCGTGCTTTTGGTGTTAGGGGGGGTAGTCGTTTATCTGTTGAGTCCAGTGTTGAGTCTAAAGGCGAGTGGACAGATAAATCGCTTCCTGAGTGGGGTTTTTAGTCTTGGTAAGGGGCAAGAACTAACCGGTTCTAAAACCACCCCTACACAGAGTCCAGAAACTAAAGCTATCCCAGGACAAACTCCTGAGTCCGTGACCCTTGCTAAGCCAGCTGCCTTAATTAAAAACCAAGATATTATTAGAACAGTGGGTCAAACTGTACAACTTTTGGTTAACCCTGAAAAGCAATCAATCCTTGGGAGAGTTCCTGCTGGTAGCGTTTTGCAGGTTATTGCCAGAAAAAGGTATCCTCAGGAAGAGACTTGGTGGATTAAATTAAGAGTTTGCTCACCCGGAACCAACACAACTGATATTCCATCGGATCAAATGGCTAGCTCCCCCAAAGTTGGCTCATCCTCAGTACCGTTAAACTCTAAGCAGACTAAACCCTCTGCTACCTTGGTGTCACAGGGACAGGAAGGGTGGATAAGAGAAAAGGAGATTTTACCTATGATGGCTCGTGATTTTACACCAACCCCAACACAAGCCAGTCAATGTCAGAAAAATACCCCTCCGTCTAATTCCCCTAGACCTATTCAATCTCCGTAAGTCTTGAGCAAGTAGTCAAAAGCTTATCGCTTTTAAGTTAATGCTCACCAAAGCTTTCTGACTAACCACTCAACTCCTCAACTAAGAACTGAAAACTAATGATGTCCTATTAATGACCAATTCCTCATTATTGATAGCGCCAATA